>DATJJM010000189.1:0-7193 GCA_035492535.1 Acetobacteraceae bacterium
GAAGACCTTCGGGTCCCGCCCGCGCCAGGCCTACCAGGCCGGCCCCGCCTATCCGAAGGGCCAGCCAAACGCCTCGCGCCGCGACGCCTGGCCGCCGGAAGGCGGACGCCCCGGCTCCAGCCTCGCCTTCCTGCAGAAGCAGCTGCTGGACGAGAACAACATCCAGCTCGGCATCCTGAACCCCACCGGCGACAACGGTTCCAGCTTCCAGAACCGCGAGTTCGGCAACGGCGTCGCCAGCGCGATGAACCGCTGGGTCGAGGCCGAGTGGCTGACCGAGCCGCGCCTCAAGGGCTCCATCGTCGTGCCATACGAGGATGCCGACGCCGCGGTCGCAGAAATCGAGAAATGGGCCGGCGATCCTCGCTTCGTCCAGGTGCTGATGGTGACGCGCACCGCCAACCCGCCCGGCCAGAAGCAATACTGGAAGATCTACGAGGCCGCCGCCGCCGCCAACCTGCCCATCGGCGTGCACGCCTTCGGCTTCGGCGGCTATCCCGTCACCGGCTCCGGCTGGCCGTCGTTCTATATCGAGGACATGGTCGGCCACGCGCAGTCCTCGCAGTCCTTCCTCACCTCGCTGGTTATCGAGGGCGTGTTCGAGCGCATCCCGAACTTCAGGCTGGTGATGATCGAGTCCGGCTTCGCCTGGCTGCCGCCGTTGGCCTGGCGGCTCGACAAGATCTGGAACCGCCTGAAGCAGGAGACGCCGCACCTGAAGCGCGCGCCATCCGAGTACATCCGGGAAAGCGTGTGGCTGACCACGCAGCCGATGGAAGAGCCGCAGCCGCGCGAGCACGTGCTGGATGCGATCGACTGGATCGGCTGGGACAAGCTAATCTTCGCGACTGACTACCCGCACTGGGACTACGACGATCCCACTCAGGTGCTGCCCATGCCGCTACCGGAACAGCAGCGGCGTGACTTCTTCTTCAACAACGCGATGAAGCTGTATCGGCAGGTCTGACCGACGGGTTCAGGATCTCGGCAGATGTGCCAGCAGGTCCTGTGCCGCTCTCAGATCTGCTGTCGCAAAGCCCTCGGTGAAACAGGCGTAGGCCGCCGACAGCATCGCGTAGGCTTCCTTGCTTCGGCCGCGATCGCGCCACAGGCGCGCGAGGCTCATCGTGGCGCGCAGCTCCCAGGACAAGGCCTCCTGGCTGCGCGCGAGGTCGCGCGAACGCAGTAACCAAGCCTCGGCGTCAGCGCCATCCCCTCGCGCCAGCAACTCGCCCTTGATGCGGAGCAGTTCGGCCTGGCACCATAGAGACTCGGATTGTTCAGCATAGCGAAGTGCAGCGTCGATTTCGGACTGTGCTTCTTCGATCCGCCCGGTAACGCCCAGCACTGCTGCCAGCTCGCCCTGAAAGAACGCGTCGAACAGGGAGTATCCTACCTCGCGCGATCGCTGAAGACCGATGCGCAGCAAGCGTTCGGCTTCCGCCAATTCGCCACGCGCTACCATCAGGCCACCATTTGAGCAAATGCCGAATGCGGTGTAAGGGGTCAATGAGTGCAGTTCTGAATGATCGATGAGTTCGTTGATGCAAAGGCCGGCATCGTCCAGATAGCCCATCTTCACCAGGAAGATGCTACTCGGTGCCGCAAGCGCGATGCAAAGCGACACGGGATCGTTGACGGCACGCGCTCCGGCCACAGCTTCGCGTCCCATCTGATAAGCTTGGTCGACGCAGCCAAGCGACCACAACGTCACCGACCGGTAACAACGGATACTGGTTGACAGGTCCACGCCATACCGGACCGGATCGCCGCCGCGCATCTCCAGTGGATAGGTCGCACGCGCGCGGGCCAAGTGTCGCGCCGCCCGGGCGTGCTCCGCAAGGTAGTAATGCGACTGGCCCAACATCAGGTCGGCCGCCGCACTCGCTGTGGCATCGCCGGTGTCTATCCCAATAACCTCACACCGGTGCGCATGCGCGATCGATCCGCGAAAATTGCTCACGCGAAGGTCGAACAACCATAGGGCATAGTAGACGCGAGCCAGGTACTTCAGCTCTCCCAAAGCCTCAGCAAGGGTGGCCGCTCGGTCCAACGCAGCCTTGCCGTCCAAGCGCATGCCCTTGCTGTAGGTCCAGCATTGCCCGAGGCTGCATTGAAGCCGCATCTCGTCGCGGGTTCCCTCGGCAGCACCAAGGCTCGCGATGGCCTTCATGTCCCAGTCACAGCATTCGCGCAGCAATGCGAGCGCGCACCAGAAGTCGGTGGCCGTGGCAGCGAGCGCAACGCCAATAACACCATCGCCCTCGGGGCCGAACGACCAGTCCAGGGCTGCACGCAAGTTGCCTATGTGGCGGCCGTAGTCGCGTAGCCACTGCTCCTTCGGGCGCACATCGGTGCCAGCCTCGGACGCAGCGAAAACCGCGACGAAGTGTTCGCTGTGCAAGCGCATGATCCTGCCGTACTCACCGCTGCCAAGGAGCCGCTCGCGTGCGTAGCTGCGAGTCATGTCCAGCAGATGGTAGTAAGTAACTTCGCCGCCGATGTCGGCAGCCAACAGCGACTTGTCGACCAGATTGGCAATGCCGTTCACCACCGCATCGGGGGTAATAGTGGGATCCGCTGCGACGGCACCCGCGGCGTCCATCGTGAACTCGCCCTGGAACGCGGCGAGGCGGCGCAAGATCGCCTGTTCGGTTGGCGGGAGCAGATCGTAGCTCCAGTCCAGCGTGGCGCGTAGTGTCTGATGGCGTGGTAACGAGGTGCGCCGTCCCTGGATCAGCAGCGCGAGGCGATCGTCCAGTCGTTCGCCAAGCCCTTTGACGCCGAGCACGCCAACATGCGCGGCGGCAAGTTCCAACGCCAGCGGAACGCCATCGAGGCGCCGGCAGATTTCTACAAGGGCTGGAACGTCACTGTCCCTCACGGCAAACTCGTCCGCGGTGGCGGCAGCGCGTTCGCTGAACAGTTGGACCGCCGGGTATTGTTGTGCATCGGCGGCAGCCAGCCCTTCGGCACGGGTCGGGAATTCGAGAGGGGCAAGTCGGTGCCGCCACTCGCCCACGGCGCGCAGCGGTTCCCGGCTTGTTGCCAGCAAGCGGATGCTTGGCGTTGACCGGACGAGCTCCTCAGCCAATGCGGCGGCGGCCACGACGACGTGCTCGCAATTGTCGAGGATGATCAGTGCGCGCTTGTCGCGCAACCAGGCAACCAGGCCCCCGATAGGCTCAGCGGCTGGAAGCGAGATGCCCAGCACCGATGCGAGCGCTGCCGGCACCAGATCAGGGCTTGGTACCGACGCGAGTCCGACGAACCACACGCCATCTGGATAGGAGGCGCGTGCGGCCCCCGCCACAGCCGCAGCGATTGTGGTCTTGCCGATGCCGCCGGGGCCAACAATGGTGAGCAGTCGTCGCTTGGCCAATTGCTCGACGAGAGTCGTGATGACGCCGTCGCGCCCGATGATCCGCGTCAGCGATCCGGGGATGTCGTTGCCGCTGATCGTGGGCACGCCTGGCTCCACGCTCGCGTCATTGCGCTCGCGGGTGGCGGGGGCGACGAAGACGTAGCCGCGCCCCGGGATATTTGTGATGAAACGGTTACCGGCCTGGCCGTCGCCCAAGGCCTTGCGCAGGGCAGCGATGTGGACACGGAGCGAGGCCTCGTCCACGTTGGTGTCGGGCCACGCACGCGCCATCAGCTCGTCCTTGCAGACGGTTTCGCCGGCGCTTTCCAGCAGGGTGACAAGAATGTCCAGCGCCCGGCTGCCAACGCGCAGAGGCTTGTCCCCGTCGAGCAGTGTGCGCTCGGTTGGCATCAGCCTGAACGATCCGAAGACGAACGCGTCGCTTGGCACCGCAGGCCTTTCGACGGTGGTGGTTGGCGCGTGAACTGTCGGCCCGGCCAGCGCGGCAGCGGGCTCATATACAGAACAGACTAGACGCAATGCCGCATTGCGGCAATGACGCCCATATGGAATCGCAACGGCGCCACCTCTCCCGCGCGGCAAGGCGGTATGCGACAATGGCGACTGCAACCCTGGAGGATCCAATGATCGAACTCTACGGCATGGGCAGCCCGAACGTGGTGAAGATCTACATTGCGCTGGAGGAGGCCGGCCTGCAGTACTCGGTGCATCCTGTAGACGTCTTCACTGGCAGGCAATTCCACCCGGAGTTCCTCAGGCTGAACCCAATGGCGAAGGTCCCCGTTATCACCGACAGCGAGGGGCCAGGCGGCAAGCCGATCACGCTGTTCGAATCAGGGGCCATCTTGCAATACTTGGCAGAAAAGACTGGCAAGCTGCTGCCCAAAGACACGGCCGCGAAGTATGAAGCCATCGAGTGGATGATGGTGCAGATGACGACGCTCGGACCGATGTTCGGACAGCACGTGCATTTTTTACGCTTTGCGCCAGCGGGAAATGAATACTCCAAAAGCCGCTATACGACACAGGTACATCGCGTGCTGGAAGTGATGGACCAGCGCCTGGGATCGACACAGTGGCTGGGTGGCGCGGAATATGGCATCGCTGACATCGCGAGCTACCCGTGGGCGCGCAACATCCCAGCGTTGTTGGGGGCCGATGCGGCAGCGAAGTACCCTAACGTGATGCGCTGGGTGAGCGTAATCAATGAACGCCCCGCAGTGCAGAAGGCGCTCGCCGCTGTCGATGACGTCCGTGCCCGGACGACACAGTTCGACAAGGCGGAGGCCAACGCCTTAGACAAGCTCTTCGGGCGCGGCCAATACGCGGCGGCTTGAACGGACGCTTCGGTCCCGCTGACTTGGCTTTATGGTGCAGGCAATGGCCGCTGCATTATCAGGCGCAGGCGGTCACCACACACCGGAGCAAAGCGGCGGACGACGAGGCCGGGCGTCGCGAGGTGCCGGCGCGCTTAGCAGCGAATTGCGACAGATAGTTTAGAATCACGGATGGACACAGATGGGAGCGGACATGCCACCACGAGCCTGGCAAGGTGAGGTGTTTGCCGCGTTGAAGGCTGCACGGATCAAACAGGTGAGCTACGTGCCTGATGCGGGACATGCGCAGCTGATTGCCTCGGCACATGCGGATCCGGAGATGCAGACGGTGGTGCTGACCACCGAGGAGGAGGGCATTGCATTAGCCGCAGGCGCATGGCTGGGAGGGCAGCGGGCTGTGCTGCTGATGCAGTCCTCGGGAGTCGGCAATTGCATCAACATGCTATCGTTGCCGGTCAATTGCCGGATGCCGTTCCTGACCTTGGTGACGATGCGAGGAGAGTGGGCCGAATTCAATCCGTGGCAGGTTCCAATGGGGAGTGCGACACCTGCGGTTCTCACGGCAGCGGGCGTGCACGTGCGGCGGGTGGATAGTGCAGAGGATGCGGCAGAGATAGTGGCGGCCTCTGCAGCTTTGGCGTTCGACAGCGCGGTGCCCGTTTCGGTGCTGTTATCGCAACGGCTTATCGGAGCAAAGGTGTTCGTGAAATGAGGAATGATGGAACGCTGAACCGGCGGGAGGTTACTTCTGTCCTGTTGCGCGATCCTGGCGATCTCCTGGTGGTGAGCGGACTGGGGGCTCCGAGTTACGATGCAGCCGCAGCGGGAGATCGGACGCTGAATTTCTACCTGTGGGGCGCGATGGGCGGGGCAGCGATGATCGGGCTGGGGATCGCGTTGGCGCAGCCGTCGCGACGTGTGCTCGTCCTAACTGGTGACGGCGAGATGCTGATGGGACTGGGCTCGCTCGCGACCATCGCCGCCGCCGGGGTTCAGAACCTTGCCGTCGCGGTGCTGGACAACGCGCGGTACGGCGAGACTGGCTCCCAACCCAGCCATACCGGACTGACCACGGACCTGGCAGCGGTGGCGGCGGCGTGCGGGTGGGCCAACACCGCGACCGCGCGAAGCATGGACGAAGCAGAGACGCTACGGCTCCGACTGCGGAGGGAACACCTGTTCGCGGTGCTTCGCATAGCTCCAGACGAGCCGCCTCGACATCTGCCACCACGTGATGGCGCCTATTTGTCCGGCAGATTCCGGCGGGCGATCGGTGTCGCGGCGGACTGATTCCGCGTTTCAGCCCGTTTCAGTGGGTTAAGCTTCCGTTAGCCAGCGCAAATGACGCTGGCAGAACGTCACAAATTCGCCGAGAATGCTTGGCTTGGGAGTAGTGTGCCTCGGAACGCATGAGGCGCGCGACGGAGGCTTCGGGAGACCAGAGTGCGGCTTTGGAGTGATCAGATCTTGCCGGCGCCGGCGCGCCGTATGCGGATGGGGATGCTGGCGTCATTTGCGCTGCTATGCTGCGCCGCAACAGCCTCAGCCGAGGCACAGCCGGCCAGGCCATCGGCTTCAGCCGTGCCAGTCAGCGTGACCAAGGCCAAGCGCCAGGACGTACAGGTATGGCTTCGCGGCATCGGCACGGTGCAGGCGCTGAACACCGTCCTGCTACGGGCGCGGGTCGACGGCACCCTGATGCAGGTGCCCGTGACCGAAGGGCAGTTGGTGAAGAAGGGTGCGCTTCTGGCGGTGATCGATCCCCGGCCCTACCAGGCGGCGCTCGACCAGGCGCTGGCCAAGAAGGCGGCGGACGAGGCACAGCTCAGCAACCAGAAACTCGACCTCCAGCGGTATTCTTCGCTGGCGCAGCAGAGTTTTGCATCGCGCCAGCAGGTCGACACGCAGCAGATGCAGGTGGCGCAGATGAGCGCGTCGCTGAAAGGCGATGACGCGGCGATCGAGACGGCGCAGCTCAACCTCAGCTTCTGCTACATCGCGGCGCCGTTCGACGGGCGGGTCGGGCTGCGACAGCTCGATCCCGGCAATATCGTGCATGCGAGCGACCCCACCGGCATTATGATGGTCACCCAGGTGCATCCGATCGCGGTGGTCTTCACGCTGCCGCAGCGGCAACTGCCGGAGATCGTCGAGGCGATGGGCAAGGGGAGTTTGCCGGTCACCGCATGGTCGAATGACGAGCAGAAGCAGTTGAGCGATGGCACGCTGCTGACCCCCGACAACATGATCGATGCCGCCACCGGGACGGTGAAGCTGAAGGCGACCTTCACCAACGAGAACGATCGGCTTTGGCCGGGACAGTTCGTTGCGGCGCGGGTGCTGGTGCGCACCGAGCCTCAGGTGGTCACCGTCCCGAGCCAGGCGGTTCAGCACGGCATGACCAACCTTTACGTCTACGTGGTGAAGCCGGACTCGACGGTGGAACGCCAGGCCGTCGAGGCGGTGAACCG
>DATJJM010000190.1:0-4110 GCA_035492535.1 Acetobacteraceae bacterium
CGTTTCTGGCTGGACAAGTATCCCGACCGCGTACTCGACCTGCCCTACGAAACGTTGGTCGCCGAGCCGGAACCTTCGATCCGGCGCCTGCTGGATTTCTGCGAGCTGCCTTTCGATCCCGCCTGCCTGACGTTCCACCAGACCTCGCGCACCGTGCTGAGCACACCCAGCGCGGCGCAGGTGCGCCAGCCGATACGTCAGGACACGGCTCGCAGCCTGCGTTACGGCGACAAGCTCGATCGCTTGCGCCAACGCCTGCGCGATGCGGGCGTCGCGGTGGATTAGATCGGCTTGGCCATTTCGGTGGTGCCGTTCCAGCCAAGCCCCTGGTAGAGCGGCCGGCCCTTCTCCGTGGCATGCAGCACGGCGTAGGTCACGCCGCGCCGCGCGAACTCCGCATCCGCCAGCGCCATCAGCTCACGCGCCAGTCCACGCTTGCGGTAAGCGGGCTCGACGAACACATTCAGCACGTAGCCGCGTTTGTCCTGCGTCGGATGTTCGGGATGCGGCGGCCACTCGATCAACATCAGGCCGATGCCCGCGGCGTCGACGCCATCGTCGGACATCATGAAACCGAAGTACGAGCCGTCGGCGAGGCGTGGCTTGAGCCACTCGCGGAAATGCGCGGTCATCGGCGCCAGTACATCATCGCGTCTGCCGGCATCGCGAAACATTTCCTCGCGATGCCGGCAGACGAGTTCAAGATCACTGGGGCGGAGTGTTCGGATGTCCATGGCGATACCGGGATGGTGACGCGCCCAGCTTAATGATCCTGAGCCTGGACATAATGTGCCGGAGGTGCACAACACGGCGGCCCCAGGCCGATCGACGCGTTGCCCAGCGACTTCACGGTGGCTTCGGCCGGAGTCTCGAATGCGGGCTGAGGCGGATGCTCGGTCAAGGCGAAGCGATACACATGCCCAGATGCCGGATGAAACACGAAGCGTCCGGTCGGCGCATCGATGCTGGCCTGCGCCTCGCCATCCCGCCACACGCGCACCCGCGCCTGCTGCCATGGCGTGACCCAGGTCAGCGGCGTGTCGTCGGCGCCCTTGAGCGTGAACGACACCAGTTGCCCGTCGACGGCAGACACCTCCACCGTGGCGTTGTGCTGAAGCGCGACGGCGCCATGCATCGTCCAACCCGAGGGGATGGCAGCGCCAACGCGGACGAGCTGATCGTTGTCCTGGATCGCCAACATGGACGGCAACGCCAACGCCGTGATCGCCGCCTGTTCGAGGTAGAACTCGCTGGGTTGATCGTGCAGCAAGGCCGCCATGCCGTTGGGATAGACCTGATAGCGCTGCACCAGCTCGAAGATGGCCTTGGCCGCCTCGTCGCCCAGGCCCAGATGCGCGGCCTGCACCGGATCGTAGCTCCACGTCGCGGCGTACTTGAACGGACGCCACTGGAACGTCGTCTGCGCCGTGCGAAACAGCGGGCTGTCGACGCCGATCAATGCATACGGCCAGACCGCTTCGAGGCCGATGTTCTCGCCGTTCTGATACGGCGCGTTAGCGTCGGCGCTGGCCGCCAACACCTGCGCCCCCGGCTCGCTGCCACTGGGTGCCGACATGATCGGCAACGAGGGCGTCTTCGCCAGCGCCTGCTGCAATTGCCCAATCAATGGCGCATCCGTGCCAAGCGCCTGGGCGGCGGCGGCCGTGGCGGGATACAGCGCGTGTATCGCCGACAGATCGGTCGCCGGATCGGTGACGTCCATCTGCGTTTCGTGCGCATTCGACGGCGAGGTGTGCAGCAGACCGTCGTCGCCGCGATGCTGGTAGGCGAGCAGGAAACGTGCTGCCTCCGCCATCAGCGGATAGTTGCTGCGAAGGAAATCGCGGTCGCCGGTTTGCAGATAAGTCCGCCATACCCACAAGCCGATCTCGGCACCGGTACTGAGCGTCCGCGCGTTGGAGGTCGGCGTCCAGGTCAGGTCGCAACTGTGCGTCACGATGGCGAAGGGCCGGAACGCATCGCTTTCGTACTCCACGCCATTGCCGTTGAAGCGCATGGTCTCGGGCACGCAGATGCCCGGGCGGCCGCCCATATGGCGCAGCGTCCACTGTTTGATCGCGGCCAGGTTGTTCCGGTACAGCGCGAACACCGACGCATTGAGTTCGGGCAAGCCAGCGGCGAGATTGGCGGCCACCTGCATGCGCGTATTCCAGAACCAATAGGCCGCCGGGTCCCAGAAGTGATCGTCCGCGCTGGACGAGAACAGATCGGCAATGCCAGCCTGCGCGCCGGGCATGGCGCTGCCCGCATGTGCGGCGGCCGCATAGAGATACAGCGTGCGCAGGGTTTCGGCGTAGCGCGCCACGCCATCGTCGGAGTTCGCCTGGATACCCAGCGCTCGCGACCAGTACGCGTGCCACCACTGTTCGGTGTGGGCGCGATCGGCGGGAACATTCAACGCCTGCTGGATCACCTCGCGCGCGGCATGGCTGCCGTCGAACGCAGGCGCGCCAGCGATCACTCGAAGATGGCCGCTCGCATCGGGAAGCGCCGTCACCTCGACGGTGCGCGCATCGATAACCACGGCACGCGCCTGCCTGCCCAGCACGCGTATGCCGGCCAGCGAGCCGAACGATCGACCCGACGCGCCGGGCAACGCATCGTCGCGCCAGCTTTCGGCGAGAAACGCCATGTCGTTGTTCGCCACAGCGTTGGGTTTGCGCAGCGCCCACAGCTGGAGCCGGATGCGTTGTGGCGAGGCCACGGGAAGTCCATCGAGGTCGACGATCACGCGGTCGGCATCGCGATCGACCCAGGCCTTCAGCGCAACACCGCCGCCGGAGGCTTCCAGCATGCCGTCGTACAAGCGAAGACGGCCGCGGAACGCCCGGTCGGCCGTCATCATCTTCAGGTCCGGCAGAACCAGCTGACCCGGCGATCGCCGATACGGCAGCGTGTCGATGCGGTTGAGCTGGATGGTGAATCCATCGGCGGCCCAGAACGCCGCGCCCAGTTCACCGTTGCCCAGTCCCACCGCCTGCGTGGGCAACACATTGGGCTGGCCAAGGGCGATATCGGAGCGAGATACCTCGCCGGCGACATCCGCATGCACCACGGGTGGAACCAGGCTGGCGAGCATCAACAACAGAACCAGGCGTCGATTCCAGGACGTCTTGCGCATGAGCCATTCCGAGCAAAGCGGGGCAAACCCCATTCTGCCCCGGCTAGCTGGCTGACGCACGCAACACGCGCACCGGTACCGACTTGTACGACGGCGTGCCACTGGATTTGTCGTGGTAATCCAGCGGCACCAGGCAATTTCCTTCGGGGTAATACGTCGCCACCGATCCCCGCGCGATTTCGTAAGCAATCGCGATGAGCTTGCTGAGGCGACGTTCCTTGCCTTGGCCGAACGCGGTCTCCACCTGTATTTCGTCGCCCTGCTCGATGCCGCGTTCCGCAAGATCGTCCCGGTTCATGAAGACGACATCGCGACGCCCGAACACGCCGCGATAGCGATCATCCAGTCCGTAGATGGTGGTGTTGTACTGATCGTGGCTGCGGATCGTGGTCAACTTGAGCACGCTCGGATCCGCCAGAACGGGATCTTCGTTCAACCCGCTGAAGCAGAGAAACTCCGCCTTGCCCGACGGCGTATTCCAGATCCGCTCCGTCGGCGGCAACGGCAACCTGAAACCGCCGGGCACGCGGATGCGTTCGTTGTACTTCTCGAAATCCGGATACACGGCTTCGATCGCGTCGCGGATGCGGTCGTAGTCGGCAATCAGATCCATCCAGGGCACGCGGCTCCCGGGCAAGGTGGCGGCGGCCATGCCGGCGATGATCGCGGGCTCCGAACGAAGCGCTTCGGAAGCAGGCGTGAGCTTGCCGCGCGACGCATGCACCATCGACATGGAATCCTCCACCGTCACCGCTTGCGGACCCGTGGCCTGCTGGTCGCGCTCCGTACGGCCGAGGCACGGCAAAATAAACGAGTGCTTGCCGGTAAGCAGGTGCGAGCGGTTGAGCTTGGTGGCGACATGCACGGACAGTTCAAGCCTTCGCATCGCCGGCAGGCATGCCTCCGTATCGGGCAGCGCCACCGCGAGATTGCCGCCCAGACAGATCAGCGCCTTGGACCGGCCGTCG
>DATJJM010000191.1:0-7370 GCA_035492535.1 Acetobacteraceae bacterium
GCCCGACTCAAGCAGCATGTCGCTGACCCAGGGACCCTGCATGACGTCCAGTTGCATGGTTTTGCCCGCCTGGCGGATCCGGCGCGTGATCTCCTGCATCGTCTTCACGACTTCCGGATGGTCGGGCTGCCCCGGATAGCCGAGACTCTGCGCGAAATCGTTCGGGCCGATGCTGTAGAGATCTATGCCGGGCACCGACAATATGGCGTCGAGCGTGTCCCGCACCACGGCATCTTCCAGCAATGCGACAACAAGCATCTGCTCGTTCGACTCACGATAGTACGCCGCCTTGTCGGGAATGCCCGCGTTGTAGTCGGTGCCTCGGTTGGCGCCGAACGATCGCTCGCCGATCGGCCCGAAATAGCAGGCCTTCACCAGCTGGCGCGCATCGGCCTCAGTCGCGATATGGGGACCGAGAATGCCCATGATCCCGCGATCAAGATAACGCAGGATCGTCGAGGACCCGATGTCCGGGACCCTGGCGATCGTCGTGAGGTTGTACCGCTCAGCGGTGCGGCAGAGGTCTTCAAGCTGGTCCAGGCCGAACGGGCCATGCTCGCCGTCGATGAAAACAAAATCGAAGTCGAGCTTGCCCAGGATGTCGAGCACCCACGGCGACGGGAACGAAAGATTGTAGCCGTGCGCTTTGCGCCCTGCGCGCAGGGCGGCCTTGACGCGATTCACCTGCTTCATGGAACGCTCCTCCTGACGGCTGCAACTTTGCTTGATCCATCGCACCTGTGTCTATTCGCGCGAGTTGGTCCATGAAATCGCGCCAGACTTGTCACTCTCACCCGGCAACCGGGAAGGGGCAAATACCTCAGCGGCAATCAGAGGAGACCGGCCATGGACCATCCTGTCGTCTCGCGCGAAGAGTGGCTCGACGCTCGCAAGGCACTGCTGGCCAGGGAGCGCGCCATGACCCACCAGCTCGATGTGCTGCGTGCCGAGCGACGGCAGTTGCCCTGGGTCAGGATCGAGAAGCCCTATGTCTTTGAGGGGCCTGAAGGACGCTGCACACTGGCCGATCTGTTCGGCGAGCGCAGCCAGCTTGTGATCTATAACTTCATGCTGACGCCAGGCTCGGACAGCGTGTGCCGGGGCTGCTCGTTCATCGCCGATCACGTCGATGCGGCGCGACAGCACTTCGAGCATGCCGACTTGTCGTTCGTCGCGGTCTCGCGCGTGCCGCTTCGGCGGATCGAGGAGGTCAAGAGCCGGATGGGCTGGACCTTCCCCTGGGTCTCTTCGCATGGCACCGACTTCAATTTCGACTTTGGCGTGTCGTTCGCGCCCGAGGACATCGCGGCCGGCCGCGCCGTCTACAATTACGGTGAGGTGCTGAAGGAAAGCCAGGACATGTTCGGCGCCCACATCTTCATGAAGGACGAGAGCGGCGCCGTCTTCCACACCTATTCGACGTTCCGTCGCGGCGCCGAGCTGCTGATGGGTGCGCTCAACTGGCTCGATCTCGCGCCCAAGGGCCGCAATGAGGGTGCCGGAGCCATGAGCTGGGTGCGCCTGCACGACCAGTACTGAGGCAATCGGCTTTGATCCGGCACGGGGGGCACCTTTCCGCGAGGCTTCTCTCCGCCTAGCTTGCGGCCCGTGCCGCCCGCCTCAGTCTCCCCAGCAGTCCCCCTGCTCGACATCACCGGCCTGACGGTCCGCTTCCCGACGGATCGCGGCACGGTGACGGCTGTCAGCGGCCTCGATCTCACGGTGGCGGATGGTGAAACCGTCGCCGTGGTCGGTGAGTCGGGGTCGGGCAAGTCCGTCACCGCGCTGGCGATCACTCGCCTGCTCGATCACGCCGGCGGCCGGATCGATGCCGGCGCGATCCGCTTCCGTGACCGTGCCGGCGCGGTCCGCGACCTTGCGCGCGAGTCCGCGGAGGCGATGCGCCACCTTCGCGGCCCCGAGATCGCGATGGTCTTCCAGGAGCCGATGACCTCGCTCAACCCGGTGCTGCGGGTTGGCGACCAGATTGCCGAGGCCATCGAACTGCATCAGGACATGGACCGCCGCGCCGCGCGCGAGGAGGCGCGCCGCATGCTGGAACGCGTGCGCATCCCCGAGGCCACACGCCAGCTCGATCGCTACCCGTTCCAGATGTCCGGCGGGATGCGCCAGCGGGTCATGATCGCGATGGCATTGTCGTGCCGCCCCCGCATGCTGATCGCCGATGAACCGACCACCGCGCTTGACGTCACCGTGCAGGCGCAGGTGCTGCGGCTGATGCGCAATCTGCAGCAAGAGCTTGGCATGGCGCTGCTGTTCATCACCCACGATATGGGCGTGGTGGCCGAAATCGCCGATCGGGTGGTGGTGATGCGCCAGGGGGAAAAAGTCGAGGAGGGCGACGTGTTCACCCTGTTCGACAAACCGACGCACCCCTACACGCGGGCGCTGCTGGCCGCCGTCCCCACGCTCGGTGCGCTTGCCGGCACCCCCCTTCCCGCCCCCTTCCCCGATCCTCCCGGCTCGGTCCCGCCACCACAGGACACGGTACGGGCGGAGGACGGGCCCGTCCTTTCGGTGCGCAACCTCGTGACGCGGTTCCAGATTGGCGGCGGCGTGTTCAGTCGCCCGGTCGGGCTGATCCATGCGGTCGAGCACGTCAGCCTGGACATCCGTGCCGGTGAGACGCTCGGCCTGGTGGGCGAGTCGGGCTGCGGCAAATCCACCACCGGCCGCAGCATCATCCGACTGGAGCAGCCGGACAGCGGCGAGATCGTGCTCGCCGGCGAGGACGTGACATCACTCAGCAGTGCCCGGGAAGCCAGGCTCCGCCGTGGCATCCAGTACGTGTTCCAGGATCCGTTCGCCTCGCTCGACCCTCGCCTGACAGTCGGCTTCTCGGTCGCCGAACCGATCACCACCCATCGTCTGGCGCACGGCGCGGACATTGAACGCCGCGTGCGCACATTGCTTGAGCAAGTCGGCCTGCCGCCCGAATTCGGGGCACGCTATCCGCACGAGTTGTCAGGCGGGCAGCGGCAGCGTGTCTGCGTCGCCCGCGCGCTCGCCAGCGAGCCGCGCCTGATCATCGCCGATGAAGCCGTCGCGGCACTCGATGTGTCGATCCGTGCCCAGGTCGTGAACCTGTTGATGGCGTTGCAGGCGCGGCACGGTCTTGCCTACCTGTTCATCTCGCACGACATGGCGGTAGTGGAACGTGTCGCGCACCGGGTGGCAGTGATGTATCTCGGGCAGATCGTGGAAATCGGACCGCGCCAGGCTGTGATGGGCGATCCGCAGCACCCGTATACCAAGCGCCTGCTGGCCGCGGTGCCGGTGGCAGATCCGCGCCGGCGCGGCCACGATCGGGGATTGGATGACAGCGAAGTCCCCTCACCCTTGCGCCGGCTGGACGACCCGCCCACCGTCGCGCCACTTGTCGAAGTCGGACCCGGACATTTCGTGGCTCGCCATCATGTCGGCGGCCTGTACTGATTCAGGAGAAACACCATGCAGATCCCCCGCCGCATTTTCATCGGAAGCTCGCTGGCGCTTGCTGCCGCAACAGCCGCGCGCCCGTCACATGCAGCGGGCAATTCCGATCTGACGGTCGGCGTGCCGACAAACCTCACCGGCCTCGACCCGGCGGATGTCAATGACACGCTGAGCCAGTCGGCCTGCCGGCTGATGATGCAGGGCCTGTACGGCTTCGATAAGGACATGAACCTGATTCCGGTGCTGGCGGAGAGCTACACCGCGAGCGAAGATGCGAAGGAGTTCACCTTCAAGCTGCGCACCGGCATCAGCTTCCACGACGGCGCACCCTTCGATGCCGCGGCGGTAAAGGCCAACTTCGATCGCGTCACCGATCCGGCCAACCACCTGAAACGCACCAGCCTGTACGAGATGATCGACCACACCGACGTGGTGGATCCGACTACGGTCAGGTTTGTGCTGAAGAACCCGTTTGGCGCCTTCGTGCCGACGATCGCGCACCCGGCCGGGATGCAGATCAGCCCGAAGGCGATCCAGCAATACGGCAAGGAGATCAGCCGCAATCCCGTTGGCACAGGCCCCTTCAAGTTCGTGAGCTGGTCGGCCGATACGCTGAAGGTGACGAAGAACGACAAGTACTGGAAGCCCAATCTGCCGCAGCTTGCCAGCGTGACCTTCCGCAGCGTGCCGGAGAATGGCGCGCGCCTGGCGATGCTGCAGGCGGGCGAAGCGCAGTTCATCTATCCGATGCCGCCGGAAATGATCAAAGCGGTCGAGCACAATGCCAACATCACCGTCAACAACGCGCCGTCGATCTACGAGCGCTATGTCGCGATGAACGTGATGAAGCATCCATATGACGACCTGCGGGTGCGGCAGGCGCTGAATTACGCCGTGGACAAGGCAGCCTTCGCGAAGGTGGTCTGGAATGGCTACGAGGATCCGGCGGACTCGCCGATCCCGCCGCATCTCGCGTTCCATGTCGCGCAGCAACCGTGGCCCTATGATCCCGCGAAGGCCAAGCAGCTGCTGAAGGACGCAGGTGTCGGCGATGGCTTCGATACCGAGATCTGGGCCAATACCGTCACGATCTCGCTCCGCGCCATGCAGTTCCTGCAGCAACAGCTCGCTGCGGTGGGGATCCGCGTGAAGGTGACGCCGCTGGAGGCCGGCCTGCTGGGTTCGAAGATCTTTGCCGTGCAGAGGCCTGCGGACAGCGACCTTGAGCTGTACACCGGCGCCTGGTCGTCCTCGACCGGTGACGCCGACTGGGGACTGCGGCCCTTGTTCGGCTCGCAGGCATTCCCGCCAAAGCTGTTCAACGTCGGGTACTACAGCAACAAGAGCCTGGATGAGAAACTGGCAGCCGCGCTGGCCACCGCTGATTCGAACAAGCGGGCCGCCCTGTACGCGGACGCGCAAAAGCTGATCTGGAACGATGCGCCGTGGATCTTCCTCGGCGTCGATCGGAACCTGTCCGCGCAATCGAAGAAGCTGAACGGTCTCTACATGATCCCCGACGGCGGTCTGCTGATCGAAGAAGCCGCACTCACGGCGTAATGAGGGAAGTGGTACCTCTGATGGAAGCGATGCCTGGCCGGCGCGTCCACGGCCAGGTTTAGGCTCCGAGCATGCTGGCTTATTTCCTGCGGCGGCTTGCAGGCACGATCCCGGTGCTGATCGCGGTATCGGTTCTCGTGTTCGGGTTCGTCCGGATGCTGCCTGGCGACCCGGCGCGGCTGGTTGCGGGACCAGACGCGTCCGAGTCCGATGTCCAGGCGGTGCGGCTGGATATGGGGCTGGATCGGCCGATCTATTGGCAATACGTCCGCTATGTCGGCGATATCGTGCAGGGCAATCTCGGCCGCTCCAGCCGCACCCGCCAACCCGTGTCGTATGAGATCGGCCAGCGCTTCATGCCGACCTTCTGGCTGACGCTGGCCGCAATGGGCTGGGCCATCGTGGCAGGCATGGGCATCGGCGTGCTGTCCGGCGTGAAGCGAGGCCGATGGCAGGACCAGGGTGGCATGGTGCTTGCCGTCTCCGGCCTGTCGTTTCCGCCGTTCTGGCTTGGCCTGCTGCTGATCGACATGTTCTCGGTCCGCCTCGGCTGGCTGCCGACAGGCGGCTATGAATCGGCGGCCAGCATCGTGATGCCGTCGTTCACGCTGGGGCTTGGTGTCGCCGCCGTATTGGCACGCTTCACCCGCTCTGCGTTCGTCGAAGTCGCATCGGAGGACTATGTGCGCACCGCACGCGCCAAGGGCCTGCCGGAGCGCCGTGTTGTATGGACGCACACGCTGCGTAACGCGCTGATCCCCGTGATCACCATGACCGGGCTCCAGTTCGGCTTCCTGCTCGGCGGCGCGGTGGTGGTTGAGACGGTGTTCGCCTGGCCAGGGCTGGGCCGCTTGCTGGTGGATTCGATCAGCTTTCGCGATTACCCGGTGATCCAGGCGGAGATCCTGCTGTTCTCGCTTGAATTCATCCTGATCAACCTCGCGGTCGATCTGCTCTACGCCGTGGTGAACCCGGAGATCCGCCTGCGATGAGTGTCACCACGGTTGAAACGGCGCGCATCGACAGCCCGCTCGCCGAGTTCTGGCGACGGTTCCGCCGCAAGCACGTGGCACTGGCCGCCGGCGTCATCCTGCTGCTGATCATTCTCGCCGCGCTCGCCGCGCCGCTGATCGCGCCATACGATCCGTCGGCACCGGATTATGACAACGTGCTGTCACCACCAACGCTGGCGCATCTGTTCGGCACCGACAGCTATGGCCGCGACATCCTGAGCCGCGTGATCTGGGGCGGCCGCATCTCGCTGTCGGTTGGCTTCATCTCGGTCATCGTCGGTGGCGTGGTGGGCGTGGCGCTCGGGTTGCTCAGCGGCTTTCTCGGCGGCTGGGTCGATAGCCTGATCATGCGCGGCGCCGATGTGCTGTTCGCATTTCCTGGGTTGCTGCTTGCACTCGCCGTCGTTGCGGTGCTTGGCCCTGGGATATCCAACGTGATCTGGGCCACCGCGGTGTTCGGCGTGCCGGCGTTCGCACGCCTGGTGCGCGGCGATACGCTGGGGTTGAAGCAGGCGGTCTATGTGCAGGCGGCGCGGAGTATCGGCGTTTCGCGGCCCAAGCTGGTGAGCGTGCACATCCTGCCTGGCACGATGCCCGGCGTGATCGTGAATGCGTCGCTCCGCCTGGGGAACAACATCCTGACGGCCGCAAGCCTGAGCTTCCTTGGCTTGGGCGCGCAGCCGCCAAGCCCGGAATGGGGCGCGATGCTGGCCGACGGGCGCAGCTACCTCGGCGTCGCGGACTGGCTGACGCTGTTTCCTGGTCTCGCGATCTTCGTGGTCGTGCTGGCGTTCAACGTGCTGGGCGACGGGCTGCGCGACGCGTTGAGCCAGAAGCTGCGCTGATCGGCACCGTCAAGGGAACATGGTGTTTGTCCACCATGTTCCCTTGGCGCAGAGTTCAGAGATTCGCCTGGAAATCGACGTAGTCGCGAACCTTGCGATAGACCTGCAGGCGATTGCGCTGGCTGTCCGCCACGATGATTTCGTCCGTGGCCGGATTGAAGTCCACCGCCGTCGGGAAGCAGAACCGCCACAAGGGTTCCAGGTTCCTGACCCTGCGATAGGCCTTCATCATGTCGGGGTTGGCATCGACGCTCTGCTGTGCCCATTTCGACATGACCTGGGAGTCACCATACAGGTTGGTCAGCGGCGTGCCGTCGGCCTCGAATATGCAGACGCGGTGATTGCCCCAGTCCGTGATGTAGATGTCGCCGTCCGGATCCACAGCGACATCGGTCGGGTGGTTGAGCAAACCAGCCTTCGGGTAGTTCGACGTCGGCAGGCTCGAGACATACGGTCCAAGGTAGGTTACCGCATAAGCGTCTTCAGGGTGCGGGAG
>DATJJM010000192.1:0-11084 GCA_035492535.1 Acetobacteraceae bacterium
ACCTGCTTCCCCACAGACGACAGGTCGGGCAGACCGACGAAATTCCACTCGGCATCCGTGCGCACATCGACGAGCTGTGCCTTTGGATCGGCGCGCAGGGCTTCCCAGGTTTGCTCGGGAGGCACATTCTCGACCATGACAGGAACTCCGGTTGCATGAGGATGCGATGACCCAACTCTATCATGGCGCGCGCTGGCAAGACGACCTCGCCGCCTCGATTGGCCAGACGCCACTGATCCGGCTGCGTCGCGCCTCGGACGCCACGGGCTGCAATATTCTTGGCAAGGCCGAGTTCATGAACCCTGGCGGGTCGGTGAAGGACCGCGCGGGCCTCTACATCATCAGCGATGCCGAACAGCGCGGGGTGCTGAAGCCGGGGGGGACGATCGTGGAGGGCACCGCCGGCAACACCGGCATCGGCCTGACGCTGGTGGGCAACGCGCGCGGCTATCGCTGTGTCATCATCATCCCGGAGACGCAGAGCAAGGAGAAGATCGATTTCCTGCGCATGATCGGTGCCGATGTTCGGCTGGTGCCCGCCAAGCCTTATCGTGACCCCGGCAATTACGTGCACGTGTCGCGCCGGATGGCGGAGGAGACGGGCGCGCTGTGGGCCAACCAGTTCGACAATGTCGCCAATCGCGACGGCCATCGCGCCCATACCGCCGTCGAAATCTGGGATCAGACCGACGGCAAGGTGGATGCGTTCACCTGTGCCTGCGGGACTGGCGGCACGCTGGCGGGCGTCGCCATGGGGTTGAAGGAGCGCAACCCGAACGTCCGCATCGTGCTGGCGGATTGCGAGGGAAGCGGGCTGTTTGGCTGGATCAAGAACAACGACCTGGCGATCAGCGGGAGCTCGATCACCGAGGGCATCGGGAATTCGCGCGTCACCGCCAATATGGACGGTGCACCGATCGATGACGCGGAACGCATCCCGGACCCGGAAGCGCTGCAGCACATATATGAGGTACTGATCCACGAAGGACTGTCGGTCGGCACGTCATCCGGCATCAACATCGCATCGGCCGTACGTGTGGCGAAGACGCTGGGTCCGGGCCATACGGTGGTGACGATCCTCGCCGATGGCGGATCGCGGTACCAGTCAAAGCTGTTCAATCCGGAATTCCTCCGGTCGAAGGCGCTGCCGGTGCCTTCGTGGCTGGCATAACGATACGGTTCGGGAACACCATATGACTTTTCGTATTGCTATCGGCGGCTTCCTGCACGAGAGCCACTCCTTTGCGCCGCGGCCGACCACCTACAGCGACTTCGTGCATCCCGCGGGTTTTCCTCGTCTGACCGAGGGGGCGGACATGCTTGAGGCCGTGCGTGGCACGTCGGTGCCGGCGGCCGGTGCGCTTGCGGTTGCGGAGGAGGGCGATGTCACTGTGGTGCCGCTCGCCTGGAGCTTCGCCAATCCCGCAGGACCGGTGCAGGACGAAGCATTCGAGCGCATTGCTGCAATGATTGGCGCGGCACTGTCGCGCGCCCTGGACGAAGCGCCACTCGATGGAGTGTATCTCGATCTGCATGGCGCGGCAGTGGTGGACAGTTTCCCTGACGCGGAAGGCGAACTGCTGCGCCGCGTCCGCGCCATCGTGGGTGACCTGCCACTCACTATCAGCCTCGATCCGCATTGCAACCTGACCAGGCAGATGGTGACTCTGGCGGATGCGGTGGTGCCATTCCGCACGTATCCACACGTCGATATGAAGGCCGCCGGCGCGCAGGCGATGCGCTTGCTGCTGGAGCGCATCGCGCGTGGCAAGCCCTGGGCGCGCGCATTCCGTCAGTTCGAATTCTGGATTCCACTCGGCAGCCAATGCACGCTGTTCGAACCGATGAGCGAGGTGATGGAAGAGCGGGCGTCACTTGCTGAACGGATGGGCGTCGCGGAACTCGCGTTCTGCTTCGGCTTTCCCTATGCCGATTTCGCCGATTGCGGCCCGGCGCTTGCGGCTTATGCCGAGACGCAGGCGAAGGCGGACGCGGCGGCCGATGCTTTTGCCGCGCATGTCGCGGCGCGCGAGAGCAGCTTTGTGCAGGATACCCTGCCGGCAGCCGAGGCTGTCGCCGAGGCACGACGCCTTGCCGCGAATGCATCGAAGCCGATCGTCATCGCGGATACGCAGGATAATCCCGGTGGCGGCGGGCATGGCGATACAACGGGGCTGCTGGCGGAACTGGTGCGGCAGAAAGCAAAAGATGCCGTGCTGTGCCTGATCAATGATGCTGACAACGTGGCAGCCTGCGTCGCGGCGGGCGAGGGGGCGACGCTCGAGCTTTCGCTCGGCGGCAAGTCGGACGGCATGCCGTTCGACTGTACCGCGCGCGTGCTGAAGCTGACGGACGGCAAGTTCACCATGACCGGGCCGATGGGGGCGGGCAATCCGGGCAATCTTGGTCCTTGCGCGCTGATCGATATCGATGGCGTGCGCGTGATGGTGGTGTCGCACAAGATCCAGGCGCTGGACCAGGCGATCCTGCGCCATGTCGGAATCGAACCTGGCGAATGCGCGATCCTGGCGCTGAAGTCGTCGGTGCATTTCCGCGCCGACTTCGGGCCCATCGCGGAAAGGATCATCGTGGGGATTGCGCCGGGACCTGTGGTGGCCGATCCGGCGATCCTGAACTTTCGCTATGTGAGGCCCGAGGTGCGGCGGCGACCGCGGCCACAGTGACCCTGGATCAGACCGTCGTGATCTTGCCCGAGGCGATATCGTAGACGCCGCCGGCGACTTTGACTTTGCCGTTTGCGATCATGTCGGCCAGGACCGGCTGCGCCGTCGTGACGGCACGCGTGGTCCGGCGCACATTCTCGGCGATCGCCGCGTTCAACAGGTCGGTTGGATGCGTCTGCTGTGCCGCCAGGACCGATGGTTTCAGCTGATCGATCAATCCGGGCAGATGCCCCGGCAATGAGGCGTTGTCCTTCACCACCTTGATGGCCGCATCAATCGCGCCGCACTGACTGTGTCCCATGACGAAGATGAGCGGCGAGCCGAGGAAGCGCGCTGCGTATTCCAGGCTTGCCAGACCCTCGTCCTGGAGGATGTTGCCCGCGACACGCACGACGAACAGATCGCCGGGGCTCTGATCGAAGATGAATTCCGGCCCGACGCGGGCGTCGGAGCAACTCAGAATGGAAGCGATCGGCCGATGGGTCGTGACGCGCGCGGCGCGACCGACGGAATAATCCCGCACATGCGTTTGGTTGGAGCGGTAGCGCGCATGGCCCTCCATCAGCCGGCTGAGCGCTGCATCGCCGGTGATCGACGATTCTGGCGCAGGTCCTGCGGCAGCGACGGCCAGGGCCGCGCCCACGACACCGAAAAGGCCGCGGCGCGAAAGTCCGTGCCGCGACGGCGCGACGCAAAGTTCACACATGACTACGTCCCCTTTTGCATTGCCGCCATTACGTCGGCGGCATGTGGTATTGGTGCGACCGCACCGTAACCGGTGCATTTCAGTGCGGCGGCCACGTTGGCATAGCGTGCGGCGGCTTCAGGTGCGTCGCCCGCAAGGATGCGCGCCAGGAAACTGCCGCAGAACGTGTCGCCGGCACCGGTGGCATCGACGACCTTCACCGGATGCGGTGCGAGTCGCTGACGGCGTTGCGGTGTCGCCACCCATGCGCCGTGCTCGCCCATCTTCAGCACCACGACCTTGGGTCCGAGGCGCAGGTAGAAATCCAGCATCGCCTCCGGCTCGGTCAGGCCGGTCAGCGTATGCACATCGTCGATCCCTGGCAGCGCATAGTCGCATTCCGCCATCGCGGCGTGCATGACGGCTGCGGCGCGTGAAGGTGGCCATAGTCGAGGGCGGTAGTTGGTATCATAGGCAACCGAACCGCCACTGTCCTTCGCGATGCCGATCGCGGCGAAGACTGCGTCGGCCGCCGATGTCGAAATCCCCTGGCTGATACCCGAAACATAGAACATCCGCGCTGCCGCAATCGCCGCCGCGGGCAGGTCGGCTTGTGTATACATCGCTGCCGCGGAGTTGGTGCGGTAGTGCAGGAAATGATGGCCTTTTGCGTCATGGGTCACGAAGTAGACGCCGGTCTGCCAGCGGTCCGTGCGGATTACTGTGGAAGCGTCAACGTTCTCGCGCGCCCACAGCGCCATGAAGCTGTCGCCGGGCATGTCCTGGCCGAGCGCCGTGATGTATCCGACGCGTGTCCCCTGCCGCGACGCAGCGATCGCCGCATTGGATGTGTCGCCGCCGTGGCCTTCCAGGTAGCGCAGCGTTCCATCGGGTTGTGCCGGGAGCTGATTGAATTCCAGCATGGGCTCGCCCATGCACAGCAGATCGACGATCATGATGCGCCGAGGACCTGGCGCGCGGCGGCCTGGATTGCGTCGCGATCGCCGGCGCCGATGCTCTTTTCATCGACCAGTGCGCCGCCCATGCCGACGAAGGCGGCGCCGGCGGCAAGATAGGCCGCCATATTGCCCGGCTCGACGCCACCGGTGGGACAGAACGCGACGTCCGGCAACACGCTGCGCAGCGCGCGTATATGCGCCGGTCCACCGACGGACGATGCCGGAAAGATTTTTACGACGTCGGCGCCGGCGGAGAGGGCAGAGCGCACTTCCGTTGGCGTCAACGCGCCGAGCATGAGCGTGGCTTTGGCGGCACGGCAGGGTGCGGCCAGCGATGCGTCGATCCACGGCGCCACGATGAACCGCGCGCCGGCGTTCAGGCAGGTTTCGGCCATGGCGGCATTCGGTACGGTGCCTGCACCCACGAGCAGGCCAGGATCGCTCGCGAGTTCCCGGATCAGCGACGGTGCATCGGGGATGGTCATGGTGATTTCGAAGATGCGCAGACCGGCGTCGCGCAGCCATTGCACGGCTGTGGCGGCGTGCCTGGCTTCATGAGTGCGCACGACAGGCACGACACGGGCGGCCCGGAGTGTGTCCAGCAGCGTTTCTGGCATCACGTCACCTCCTGACGGCACGGCGTGGCATGGTCATCAGGCTTCATGCGCGAGGTGCAGTCCTGCTTCGGGCCAGTCCATCGCGACCAATTGGCCGGTGCCCGACAGCGTGATGTAAGCGGTGCGCAGGTTGGCTCCGCCGAAGCAGATATTCGTGGTCACCGGATCGCCCATCGGCACCTGTCGCAGCAATTGTCCAGCGGGCGAGATCACGCTGATGCAGCCCGTGAGCAGCGTCGCGACACAGATGTTGCCGGTGGCGTCCACGGCGAGGCTGTCGAAGCGCTGGAGTCCGGGCAGGCCGATCACCAGGCGGCCGCCATGGGGCGACGGCCAACCCTGCTTCTTCACCACGCCTGGGGCCTCGATATCGAAGGCCCAGACCCGCGCCGGTTCGGTCTCCGCGACATAGAGTACCTTGCCATCCGGGGACAGCCCGATGCCATTCGGCGTCAGCGCCGGATACGCCACCTCGACGATGCGCGACCCATCCGCCAGGGCATAGTAGATCAGCCCGTTGTCGCGATCCCGCGCGCGGGTCTTCCCGAGGTCGGTGAAATAGAACCCGCCCCGCCCATCGAAGACGAGATCGTTCGGTCCGTTCAGCTTGTTGGCGCCGCAGCGGTCGTACAGCACGCTGACTTTGCCGGCCCGGGGATCGACCCGCTCGATCCGGCCCGATACGTAATCCGACGAGACCATGGCCGGCCGGAACAGGTTCTCCTCCAGCCGCCAGGCGAAGCCGCCATTGTTACAGACATAGAACGCACCGTCGGGGCCCACCGCCAGCCCATTCGGGCCGCCGCCCGTGTGTGCGATCACTTGGACCGTCCCGTCCGGCAGCACACGGCTGACCGTCTGGCGCTCGATTTCCACCAGCACGACCGAGCCATCGGCCATCGCCACCGGCCCTTCGGGAAAGCAAAGCCCCGTGGCCACTACGCGCAATCCGCTCATCGATCCGTTTCCCCCGCTGTTGCGAGAAGCCTAGCCGAATTGGGAGCTGAAAAAAGTGGTTTGGTAGGGAAATCGTGATCCCATGGCGGTATGCGACCGCCACTGCCCACCCCGTGGACCGGCCAGTTCGATCACACCATCCCGCTGATCTTCGCGGTTGCCGCGGCGTTCATCGTCTCTGCCGCAACCACCCTGGTGGCGCCGACAATGTTCTGGCTTCCGCTGGGTGCCTTGGCGGTGGCCGGCATCGGTGTCCTTGCCTACCGCCATACGGTTGCGTTCTGCGTCGCCTGGCTTCTCATCGCCGGTGCCACGCTGGAGATGACGCTCGCCGACGTCATCGGCCTCGAGTGGTATCAGCCGGTGATCGCGGCGGTGAAGGCTGGCGAGATCGTGCTCGTCGCGCTGTGCATGCTTCGCTACGGCGCCTACCCGGATGTGTTCAACCCCGGTCTCGCCTTCGTGGCCATGTTTGCCATCGGCCTTGTTCACGGCTTGCACCCGGACCTGACGCCGGCCGAAAGCCTTCGTTCCCTGGTGGGCTCAGTGGCGCCGTTCGCCTTTGGGTTCTGTCGCCTGTCGGCCGCCTGGGCGCAGGCGGTCATACGAGCCACCATCTGGATTCCGCTGATTTCGGTGGCTGGCGGCGCGGCTCTCTCGCTCGCCGGGATGCGCGATATGTTCATGGAGAGCGGCGGTATGCGTCTCGCCGGCCTCGGCCATCCCGCCTTCCTGGCCGGGTTCTGCCTCGTTGCGATCTATGCCTGTCTGATCGAACTGTACCGGGAGGGCCGGTCGCGCTGGATGGTCCTGCTTGCGGCAAATTTCGCGATCCTGGTGCTGACCGGTGCGCGGGCGCCCATGGCCTGTGGCGTGGCGGTCATCGGCCTGACGCTGGCGTTCGTCCCCTCCGCGACTTTCCCGCGCCGCTGCCGCATTCTGCCGCTGCTGCTCGCGGTATGCCTGCTCCCGCTGTTGCTGATCCTGGCCGGCTACCTGACCGAGGTTCGGCTGTTCAATGTTCTGTCCAGCGAGGCCGCCAACATGAGCGGCCGCGAGCTGCTGTGGCCGCCGTTCGAACGGACCGCCGCTGAGTCGCCCTGGTTCGGCTGGGGCGTCGGCGCCGGCAACGTGATCATCCCGCCGGAGAGTGAGCTGGCCCGCACGATCCAAAGCTGGGCTGCGCACAACGAGTACCTGCGGATGTCGGTGGAGGGCGGTCAGATCGGACGTGGCCTGCTGATCGTGCTGTTCGTGCTCTGGGTCGCGTGGCATACGCGCAGGCTGTGCCGCACCGACCGGGCGATCATGCGCCTGGCGTTCCTGGCGTTTGCGGCGCACGCCTATACCGATAACGTCCTGATCGCTACGAGCGCGTGCGTGTTCTTTGCTTTCGCCATCGCAGTGTTCGCACGTGGACGCTTGATGGACACGGCAGAGGTGGCGTAGGCAACGGGCAAATTATGCTGGAGCCGGTGCATGTTACGCGCCTTTCTTCTGCTGGTACCGATGGCGCTGTGGGCCAACGTGGCATTTGCCGCCGGGCTGGCCTACGTGGTGAATTCCGGCGCCGCCTCGGTCAGCCTGATCGACCTGTCGTCGCAGAAGGAGCTGCGGGTGATCCCGATGCTGCGGGAGCCACATCACCTGGCGCTCAGCCCGGACGGCAAGAGCCTGCTGGTGGGCGATACCGTTGGCAACGAGATGTTCTTCTTCGATCCCGCCACTGCCGCGTTGCAGAAGCGGCTGCCCGTGGCAGACCCGTATCAGCTCGGCTTCAGCCCCAACGGCAAGTTCCTGGTGGTGAATGGCCTCGCGCGCAACCAGATCGATGTCTATGACGCTGCCACGATGCAGTTGCTGAAGCGCTTCCCGATGGCGTCGATGCCGAGCCACCTGGACTATTCTCCTGATTCGTCACGCGTGTTCGTGAGCCTGCAAGGCACCGACAGCCTGGTGGCGATCGATCTGACCAAGCTCGACGTGCTGTGGAAGGTGAAGATCGGCAGCACGCCGGCCGGTGTTCTCTGGCACAACGGCAAGGTGCTGGTGGCCGACATGGGGACCGACTATGTCGCTGTGGCCGATCCCGCGGATGGTCACGTAGTTGAGCGGATCCATACCGGAAGGGGGGCCCATAACCTGTTCCTGTCGCCGGACCGCAAGATCATCTGGGTGAACAACCGCGTGGGGGGTACGACGACATCTGTCGATGCCGCGACCCTGGCGGTGACGCGCACGTATCACATTCCTGGCGGGCCGGATGACATTGCCTTCGCGCCTGACGGCAAGCTGTGGATCACGCGCCGCTGGGCGGAAAAGGTGGCGGTGCTCGATCCTGCGACCGGCGACTACCAGACGATCGACGTTGGCCGCTCGCCGCATGGGATCTTCCTGTATCCGAAGGGGGTCGCGAGCCGTAGCGTGGCGGCGCGCTAAGGAAGTGGGCTTAACCGCAGATGCACGCAGATGAACGCAGATAAGACCAAGGTGCGGTTGGCTGGGCTGGGCGCGATGCCCAGCCATCATCTGCGTCTATCTGCGTGTATCTGCGGTTCCATACTCTTCACGTACCATGCCTGATCCATTCGATCTCGCTGCCGGCTGGCTCCAGGGCCATCTGCTGATTCCGTTCCTTTATGCCACCGGCATGATGGAATGGGAGGATGTGTCCTACGGCTGGGCGCTGTTTGCCGTTTATGGCGCCTGCCAGGTTGCGATCACCTTCGCGGTGTGCGTGCCACTGGAACGTTGGCGCCCGGTCGAGCGCTGGCCAGATGCGCGCGCTGTCACGGTGGACGTGCTGTACACGATCATCTCGCGCGTCGGCATCCTGCCGCTGTTCACCTTCGTGCTGTTCTACCGCGCGCAGGTGGAGCTGAATGGCCTCCTGGCCGATCACGGCTACGTGCCACCGATGCTGGAGCGGGCATTCCCGTTCCTGCTCGGCCAGCCGGTGCTGACCTTCATCATCTACGCGATCATTCTGGACTGCGCGGATTACTGGCGGCACCGCCTTTCGCATATGGTCCGCTGGTGGTGGGCGCTGCATTCGCTGCATCACGCACAGCGCCAGATGACGTTCTGGTCGGATGACCGCAACCACATCCTGGATGATGTGATCAGCGCGCTGTGGTTCGGCGCGATCGCGCTGGCGATCGGCGTGCCACCGTTGCAGTTCCCCCTGCTCGTGTTGCTCTTGCGCTTCCTGGAAAGCCTGTCGCATGCCAACGCGCGGGTGTCGTTCGGTTGGCTCGGCGAGCGTTTGCTGATCTCGCCGCGGTTCCATCGCGCGCATCACGGGCTGCTGGCAGCGGGGCAGCGGAGCTGCAATTACGGAGCCGTGCTGCCGTGGTGGGACATGCTGTTCCGCACTGCTGATTTCTCCCGCGAGTACGTGGCGACCGGCGATCCCACCGGAGAAGAAGCGCTGGCAACCGGGTCGTATGTCGCACAGCAATGGAGTGGGTTGAAACGGTTCAGCCGGGCCGTCGGTCGCTCAGGCCGGCCCCGGAATGCGCATTAGCGGTTGGCCAACGCGGATCGACTGACCTTGCTGCACGTTCTCTGCCAGCGCGAAGCCGCGCGGGGCGAAGACGATGATGGTCGAGCCGTGCTGGAACCATCCCATCTCCTGCCCTTTCGTCATCGCCGCATCGAGCCACGTGGTGTGCGGACCGCCCTGCCGGACGTCGTTGCTGCCGCCTAGGAAATTCAGCCGGATACTGGCCACCAGGATGGCGGCGACGGGTACCAGCGTCAGACGATGGGCCGCCCTGTCCAGACGCACACGGATCGCTGCACGCTCGTTCTTGCAGAACAACCGCTCGACCCGTTTCAGCGCGATGGGATTGACGTTCCATGTGTCGCCGGAAATGTAGGTGACAGCCTCGACGTGACAGTCGTGCGGTGCGTGGAAGCGGTGGTACATCGATGATGTCAGCCTCAGCGTGACGTAGGTTCCGTCGCGATAGGCGGAGGCATGCGCGTCATCACCGAGCAGGTCCTGTAGCGGATAGGTGATGCCCTTCACCTGGAGCGCGTGTCCATCCTGAACCGTGCCGCACGCGCCAACGATCGCATCGCACGGACTGACGAGGGTATCCGGATCGGGATCGATCGGCCGCGCTCCTTCGCGCAGGCGGCGGATGAAGCAGTCATGCAGGCTGCGGAACTGGGTCTCACGTGCGTCGGACAGATCCAGGTCGGAGAACAGCCGCCACACCGCGATCGAGAGGGAGCACACCAGCGGATTTTCAATCTTGCTGAACCAGCCGATGAAATTCGTCGCCAGACGCCGCGGAATCCGGTTGGTCAGCAGAAAGTTGACGTCTTCATGACAAGCGATGGAGGCAATCGCGGCACGCAGCATTTTCATGATACGGACTTGTTGACTGAAGGAGTTGCGGTTCTGCCATGGAAATGACGATGCTCGCAGCTTATGCCGCCGGCGCCGCCGTGCTGAGCGTGCCGCTCGCCAAGGCGAAGCACCGGCTGGACCTGTCGCTGGCGAAACACCCGTCGCTCGCGGGCCACACGAAGATGGCGCGTCGGATCGCTGCGCTGGTGCCGTTCTACGAATACGATGAGCACAGGTTTTTCCGCTCCGATGGGGCGCCGGAAAACGTCGCCGTGCGCCGCGAGGCGGCGTTCCAGCGGCTTGCGGCGCTGTATCGCGAACGGTTCAGGGAGACCAGTGCCCTGACGGCGCGCGTTCGCGACGGTGCCTCGGATTTGCAGTTCACCTCGGCGTATCGTGTGCCGTTTCAATACAGCCGCCATGTGCGGGAACACCTGACCGCGGGCTCCGTGCTGGCATCGTCGAATGGTGTGACGGTGCAGGATGCGGACGGCAACACGCTTTACGACGTCTCCAACTCCTACGGCGTCAACCTGTTCGGCAACGACTTCTATAAGGAATGCATCGAGCGGGGTGCTGAGCGCGTGCGCGACCTGGGGCCGGTGCTGGGCGCATATCATCCGATCGTCGCCTATAATATCGAACGCATCCGGCAGATCTCCGGTTTGGACGAAGTGTCGTTCCATATGTCCGGCACCGAGGCTGTGATGCAGGCGGTGCGGCTTGCGCGGTTCCACACACGGCGCTCGCACATCGTGCGCTTCAGCGGTGCCTATCACGGCTGGTGGAGCGACGTGCAGCCTGGCATCGGCAATCCGCAGA
>DATJJM010000193.1:0-6957 GCA_035492535.1 Acetobacteraceae bacterium
TTGCGCCTCGGCGATGCGCAGCATCAATTGCTGGTTCGTGCGCATGGTCTCTGCCAGCATGGCGATGTGGTCGGTCAGCGTCATCACTGCCTGGCTCGCCTGGGAGCGGCTGTCCTCGCCGCGTTGCAGGATGTGCTGCAGATTCTCCATGTTCTCGGCGGTCTGCTCCAGCAGTGCCTGTACGTAGATCGGTACCGAACCTTCTCCTTCCGCCAGTACACCGGATGAGAGGCGTGTCAGCCCGGCCAGCCATTCCTCCAGCTCGTTGAAGAAACGGTTCTGGGCCTGGCCGGCGGTGAGATCGAGGAACCCCAGCACCAGCGCACCGGACAGGCCGAACATCGAGGCGGAGAACGCGGTGCCCATCCCTGCCAGCGGCCTGGTCAACCCCGACTTGAGCTGCTCGAACAGCATGTTCAGGTCGCCCGATCCAACTGACATCGAGCCGATCACCTCGGAGACGGCACCGATGGTCCTCAGCAGCCCCCAGAACGTGCCAAGCAGACCGAGGAAGATCAGCAGCCCGGTCATGTAGCGCGACAACTCGCGACTCTCGTCCAGGCGTGAGGCAATGCCATCCAGCAGGCTGCGCATGGCCGACGCGGACAGCGTGAAGCGTCCCTGGTCGCCCCGCAGTTGCGTTTCGCGCGATGCCAGCATGCTGGCCATCGGTGCGAGCAGCCTTGGCGACGGCAGCGTCGACAGGCGTGGGCGTGCCGTCTGATAGGTCTCCAGCCAGACGACTTCGGGCGTCAGTCGGCTTACCTGGAGCAGGTTCCAGACAATGCCGAACAGCAGCACAGCCAGGATCACGCCGTTCAGCACAGGATTGTTGTTGAACGCGACCATCAGGACCGGTGACAGCACGCCGGCCACCACGCAGACCGCGACCAGAAAGACCAGCATCCGGATCAGGTAAACCTTCGGTCGGGTCACTGCTTTGCGCTCTTCTCGGTGGAAGGCGCATTGGCGCCCAACACGGCAACATCAACCCGATCGGGCGTCGTATCGCCCGCGCTGGCGCCGAGGGCACGCACATAGATATGCGACGAGCTCACTCCGTGCGCTATCAGCGTACTGCGCACAGCCAGCGCGCGAGCCAATGAGAGCCGGCGGGCGGTGGATGGATCCCCTGGCGTTCCCGCGGCATAGGCCACGACGTTGAAGCTGGTCGCATCACCGGTTGGCGCAGTCTTCACCAGGTTCTCCAGGGCCGCCGCGCTCGACGGGCTGAGATCCGATTGACCGGAACCGAACGTGACCTGCAGGCCGGTCGCACTGGACGTGGCCGCGCTGACCGAGGACTCCGAGATCGCTGGCGGCGGTGGCGCCGCGGCCGGCGATCCCGGCGTGGGCGGCGCAATTGGCGCAAGCGCGACGTCAGGCGGCGCCGACGTTGGCAGAGTGGCAGGAGGGGGCGTTGCTGCGGTGGCTGTCGCCTGGTTCGCAGGAGCAGGGGAGGGGGTCGCTCCCGGCGGCGTTGCCGTCGCCTGCTCCGGCGCCGGAGCCTTCGGTTTCGCGGTCGTGACGCGCCGAGGTGCCGGCGACCGCTGATGCGGTTTGGGTGCCTGCGCGTTGCCGCCAGGCAGTGAGTCCAGCGCGTGCAGGTCCACGGTGACTTGCGCTAAGGCAGTCGCGCTGGCGCAGGTCAGCAGCGGAAGCAAAAGCCAGGTTCGTCGCATGCGCGCCAGACTACCGGGGAACCGGCCGCGGGGACAGTGAACGTCTCGGCAGGATCTAGTCACCTTGATGGCTGCGCGAGATGCCGTCCGCCACGGCACCTGTCAGCGCCGCGTGCAAGTGCGTGTTGGCGGCAACCACGTCGCCGGTATCGCGAGGATCCTTGCCCGACGGATCGTCGGCGAAGCCGCCCGCCTCGCGCACCAGCAGAAGGCCGGCGGCCATGTCCCACCGCTTCAGACCGAGTTCCCAGAACCCGTCATAGCGGCCGGCGGCGACCCAGGCGAGGTCAAGTGCGGCGGCGCCGAACCGGCGAATGCCGGCGACCTGCGGCATCAGCAGGCCAAGCGTGCGGGCGAACGCCAGGCGCCGATGGGGAGCGACGGCGGCGAACGGGATGCCCGTGGCGAACAGCGCGTCCTTCAACTCGCGGCGGGCAGAGACCCGCAGGCGGCGTTCGTTGACAAAGGCGCCGACGCCCTTCTCGGCCCAGAACAGCTCATCCACCGCCGGGGCGTAGACCAGGCCGGCTGCAACCTCCGAGGTGCCGTCCGCCAGGCGGCGCTCCAGGCCGATGCTGATCGCCCAATGCGGGATGCCATGCAGGAAATTGCTGGTGCCATCGAGCGGATCGACCACCCAGCGCCAGGCCCAGTTGTCCGAACCGGACGCACCCGATTCCTCCATCAGGAACGCATAGCCGGGTCGCGCCTTGTTCAACTCCTCGCGCAGCGTCTGCTCGGCGCGGATGTCGGCCTGCGAGACGAAATCCGATGGCCCCTTGATCGAGACCTGAAGCTGCTCAACTTCGTTGAAGTCGCGCAACAGGCGCTTCGACGCCTTCTGCGCGGCGTTGGCCATCACCGTGAGGTGAGGGGAGAGGCGAAGGGCCATATCAGCCCTTGGCACGCTCCACGTAGCTGCCATCCTCCGTCTTCACCACGATCCGTTCGCCGGTCTCGATGAACGGCGGCACCGACGTCTTCACGCCATTCGAAAGCTTGGCCGGCTTGTACGACGAGGCCGCGGTCTGGCCCTTCACCACCGGGTCGGCTTCCACCACTTCCAGCACGACCGTCGGCGGGAGATGGATGCCGACCGGATCGCCCTCCACCAGGTCAACGGTGACCTGCATGTTGTCCTGCAGGAACGGCGCCATGTCCCCCAGTATTTCCACGGGAATGTGGGTTTCCTCGTAGCTCTCGGGATCCATCAGCACGAGGTTGGAACCGTCGGTGTAGGAGTAGTTGTACTCCTTTTCCTCGGTCATCAGCCGCTCGACCGTGTCGGCAGTGCGCCAGCGCTCATTGGTCTTGTTGCCCGACTTCAGGTCGCGCATCTCTACCTGGATAAAGGCGCCGCCCTTTCCGGGGGTGATGATCTGCTGCTTGAGGACGGTCCAGCGACGGCCCTCGTGCTCAATGACCTGTCCAGCGCGGATCAGATTCGCCTGCTGCTTCATGGCAATAGCCTACCGGTTCGATTTCGGAGTTGCGGGCTTCTAAACCGGGGGCAGGGGCGTGAGCAAGCCAGCGGGTCGGCCCGAGCCCGATGCGGCATGGGCCGATTGCGCTCAGGTGAAGTGGAAATTGCCTGCCTGCTCCCTACGAGACGGGTCTGGCCGGCAACTGCCGTGCGAGTTCGGCCACGCGGCTCACGATGCGGACCGGCACCGGATAATCGATGCCGCGCAGGTCGATGATCCGGCGTGGGAGATCGTCGATCGCGATGGCGGCGAGGGCGAATATGTCTTCGGAGATCACCGCCTCGCAGTCGAACGTCCGGCAGTGCTGCTGCATCCGCGCTGCGAAATTCGCCGGATTGCCGAGCGCCGTGAAGACAGCCATGCCGGCATAGGCAACTTCGCCCACGACGGCCTCGCCGCCATGCACGCCGATACTGAATTCGATCGGCTCCGCCCATTCCCGGTGAAAGACTCTGTTGACGGCCTCAACGCTCGCGGCGATGTCGCAGACGGCCCTGAGGGCTCGGCGGCAGGCCTCCCGTGCATCGCAGTCAAGTCCGAAGATCGCAAGCAATCCGTCGCCGAGGAACTGGTTAGGCAGTCCACCGGCCGAGACAACGGCGCGGCTGACCGCGTCTATGAAATTCCCGACTGCGAAGACGGCATCGAATGGCAGCCGGCGCGCCGCAAGCTGGGTTGAATCGCGCATGTCGACCATCAGGATCGCTACAAACCGCTCTTCCCCGCCTAGATGGATCGCATGCCCATACATATTAGCGATCGAGAGCGTGGCAGGCAGCAGTGGGACAACGGCAGTATCGGTGAGCGGCCTGAGCTGACAGGCAAGTCGCACGGAAGGTCCTGCATGAATGCGCCGCAGCACGGACCGCTCTGTCTCGCTGGGCACAGGGAGATCGGTGCGATCGCCGAGTATTCGCACCCGGCATGTTGAACAGCGCGCACGCCCGCCACAGATACAGGCGTGCGGCACGCGCGCCATCAGGCTTGCTTCCAGGATGCTGAAGCCACGTGGCACGCGCACGATCCGGCCGTGTGGATAGAACAGGCGAATCGATCCTGCCACCCGTTCCCTCAGGCCGCGAATTCCCCGTGCGGCCAGCGCAACGATGATCAACACGCCAATCGAGACGAGCGTTCCCTGGTGCAGCCATTCGAGCCAGGCATTTTCGCCGGCTGTGCCGATTTGCCGAACCCCGAGATTTGTGTCGCGCCAGGCCGGCTGTCCCGCCATCGCACGGATCGCTCTGCCGCCCTGAAAAAAGCCGAGCAACGCCAGGACCGGCAGAAGGATCGCGATGGCGAACAGGACCGGGGCAATGCGCCGGAATACCGGCTTGAGCCTGAGCCAATGATAGATGCCGATACAGCCGTGTATCCACACAACGATGAGCAGGACGACCTGCACGACGCCCCAGAAGGGAGCCGCGACCCAGAACGAGTAAAGCTCCTGTGCATAGCCTTTCGTCGTGCCGAACAGCGAATAGTCGAAGCGTGTGACGATGAGGTGATGTGCCAGCAGGAAGGGTATTGAAAGACCGAGGATCAATTGTGCCACTTCGGCTCTTCGCCAGCCATAATGCCGGCGCTGGTACAGTGCCCATAGACCCAGGAAGAAATGCGTGGTCAAAGCCAGGTAGAGCGCCGCCGTGCCGATCAATCCCTGCCAGATGAACTTCTGAACGATCAGGCCCGCTTCCATCGCCCCGACCGACAGGTTGCCCAGCGCATGATTGGTCAGATGGCAGCCGACATAGGTGAACAGGGTCAATCCGCTGACCAGCCGGATCTTGGTCGGGCCCAGTGCTCGTAGCGTGCGCGTTGCTGCCAGCCGACGAATGGCGCGGATCACGATGCGGACCTGTGCTGAGCCGTTTCATACCGTACTGGACCCAGCGACACATCGCAACGCTGGTGTCGGAGGCTTCATCCTGTCGGTTGACGCTACCGTTGCTCGGCTGTAGCGAACTATCATGCATCGCGTACGGGGACGAAATGAATGCGCCAGGGTCTTCGGGCTCGCTGAGTGGTTGCAAGCTGTTCGCTGGTGTCCCGTCGGCGCAGCTTGACAGGCTGGAACGCCAATGCCGCTTCCGCCGGGTCGCACGCAACGTTCGCATCCTCAATCAGACCGACGAAACGACCGACGTATACATCGTGATCCACGGCCGGGTCCGCGTGACGACGTACAGCCGGACCGGGCGTGAAGTGATCTTCCACGACTTCAAGGCCGGGGAGTACTTTGGCGAACTCGCCGCGATCGATGGGTTGGCCCGGTCCGCGACTGTTGTGGCGCTGATTGACACCGTCGTGGCCTCCATGGCCGCGAGCGTGTTTTGGACGGCACTGCAGGAGCATCCTTCGGTTTCAGAGATGGTGCTCAAGCGTCTGGCCGGGAATCTGCGTGCCATGAACGAGCGTGTGCTTGAGTTCAGCACTCTCGCGGTCCGCAACCGGATCCATGCCGAGTTGCTGCGGGCCGCGCGCGACGGCAATCAGTGCGAAGAGGGCGTGATCATCCGATCACCGCCAACCCATGCGGAGCTGGCGAGCCGGGTCAGCACACATCGCGAGGCGGTCACGCGGGAGCTCGGCGAACTTGCGCGTATTGGTTTGCTCGAGCGACGTGATGACGGCTTGCTGATCACCGATGTCGGCGAGTTGGAACGGTTGGTTCGTGATGTGTCGGGCGAGCCGTAGGATCACTGTGCGACGATAGGGCGCGCTGGACGCCCGATACATCGCGCACCATGTCATCCGGTTCCAGATAGTCTGGCCCGATCGGTACCTTCCCATGCCCACCGGGAATGTCCAGCACATATGTCGGCCACGCGAGACCCGTGACGCGGCCGCGCAGTGAAGCGAGCAGCCGCCGGCCGTCCTCGATCGGCACATGAAAGCGGTCGGTACCTGGCGCCGCATCGAGTTGATGCAGGTAGTAGGGCTTCACCCGCATGGCCAGCATGCCGCGGAACAGCGCCTCCAACGCGTCGGGGCTGTCATTCACCCCACGCAGCAGCACAGACTGCCCCAGCACCGGGATTGCCTGTGACTGGATACGATGAATGGCCTCCCGCGCCGCCGGCGTGAACTCCCGGGCGTGGTTGGCATGCAGCACCAGCCACATCGCCTTCTCGGTGTGCAATGCTGCCACCAGCGCATCAGTGACCTTGGCGGGGTCCGTCGTCGGGACGCGTGTATGCACACGCAGGATCTCAATATGCGGGATTGCTGACAGCGCCTGGACGATCGACCCGAGCCGGCGCGGCGACAGCATCAGCGGATCACCACCGGTCAGGATGACCTCGCGGATCGCCGGGCGGCCCGCGAACCAGTCATACGCTGCCTGCAACTCCGCCTCGGTCAGCACGCCGCCATCCGGCCCGACATGCTCCCGGCGGAAGCAGAAGCGGCAATACACCGGGCAGATCAGCAATGGTTTCAGCAGGGCACGGTCCGGATAGCGGTGCACAACACCCTTGATCGGCGACAGCGCATCGTCTGCGATCGGGTCGGCACGTTCATGCGGCGCGACCACAAGCTCCGCGGGATCCGGAATGAACTGCAAACCGATCGGATCGTCGGCGCGATCGATCAGCCCTCGCATCGTCGGCGTGATCGCTACCGCATAGCGGCGTGCCACGGCTGCCAGACCGTCGCGCTCTGGAGGCGCGATGAGGCCCGCAGCGATCAGCGCATCGGTATCCCGCAGTGTTGATCCGTCGGACATGGCCCCAGCAATTAGGCCTGCCGGGGCCAATCCGCCAGGGTCAGGCGTAATCGCCCAGGTGGCA
>DATJJM010000194.1:0-4292 GCA_035492535.1 Acetobacteraceae bacterium
CACAAGGTCGGCATGAGCGCGATCGACGTGGACCTGAACCACCCGATGGCCGGCAAGACCCTGCACTTCGACGTGGCCATCGGCGAAGTGCGCGATGCCACCGAGGAAGAGATCACCCACGGCCACGCCCACGCGCCAGGCAGTGCAGAGCACTGACCGGCAAGTCGGAAGTCAGTGCAAAACGGCGCCCCCCGGGCGCCGTTTTTCGTTTGCCCTCTCCCTGTGGGGGAGAGTTGGAGAGGGAGCTCCGGCTTGCCGCAAGCCCGGCTTTTCATCCGGCCCGGATGGTCAATCCAGCACCCGCCGCCCGTAAGCGAAATGGTCGCCCCAGTACGGCCCGTCGATATCGTCCAGCCGTACCGTGCCGCCGCTGTTCGGCGCGTGCACGAAACGGCCCTTGCCGACGTATACGCCGACGTGGCTGATCGCGCCGCCGATGTCGAAGAACACCAGGTCGCCGCTGGCCAGCTGGGTCATCTTGCGTACCTTGCGGGCGTGCATCGAGGCCATGTCGTGCGAGGTACGCGGCAGCTTGATGCCGGTGGCGGTACGGTAGATGTAGTCGATCAGGCCACTGCAGTCGAAGCCGCCGGCGGGGGTATTGCCGCCCCAGCGATACGGCGTGCCGACCAGCCCGATCGCGCGGAACAGGATGTCGTTCGCCTCCCCGGCGCTGGCGGCCGAAGGAGCGCGTGGCGGCAGGTCGGCCAGTGCCGAGTGCGAGGTCCTGTAGGTGGGCTGGCGCCGTTGCGGACCGCTGGCGCAGGCAGCCAGAAAGGCGATCGCGGAGAAAAGCAGCACCCAGCGCGCGACCTGCGGCAGCGGTGACGACAGGGTGAATCGGGCGACGGGCTGCAGACTCACGAGACAACCTCGGGGTGGGGCGCGCCGAGGTTATCAATTCAATAATTCATATGCAAATCAATGCATTTTTTCGCATTTTAAATTAAGTTTCTCAACTCAATCCCTGCTGGCTCCGTGCGGAAGCGGCGTCAGGTCGAACTTGACCGGCACGCGCGCATAGCCATCGACCGGCTTGCCGTCCTTCATCTGCGGATTGAAGTGCCATTGCCTTGCCGCATCACTGGCGGCGGCGATCAGGTCGGCCGACGTGGTAGTGCTGTGCTTCGGGTCGTAGGCGATGGTGCCCAGCGTGCCGTCGGCATGGACCTGGACCGTCAACAAGACCATGCCCTGTTCGTTGTTCTTGATCGCCGGGGCCGGGTAACGGGGCTGGAGTCTTGCGTTGTAGGTCAGATCCGATTCGGCTTGCCGATCGGACGACGGCCCGCTGCTGGCCTGGACCACGAATACGCCGCCTGCCATCAGCGTGGCGAGTGCAAGATAGCCGATGCGACGGCGCAGGGTGCCGGGACGATGGCGCTGGATCATGGTGAGTCGCTCCTTGAGTTGTGGCTCGGCGAGCCAGGGAATCAGCGCCGGCGCGGGGGACATGCTGGCGCTGTGCAGCAAGGTTTGCGCGTAGCCCGCCTCGTCCTGCGGTGAGTGGCGCAGCACGCGTTCGTCGCAGGCCAGCTCCTGATCGAGCCGGAAACGCGGCAGCGCCAGCCACATCAGCGGGTGGAACCACAACAGCACCCCGGCCAGTTCGGCCAGCAGGTTCCATAGCGCATCGCCGCGACGCAGGTGGGTCAGTTCGTGACGCAATACGAGCCGACGCCCGGTGGCGTCGAAGCGCTGCATGAAATCTGGCGGCAGCAGCAACAGGCTGCGCGGCGCCCACAGCACGGCCGGACCGGCCGGATGCAGACGCAGGCGGCGCGGATCGAGCGTATTCATCTCGTGCAGCAGTGCCTCCGTCATGGACCCGGGAAGGTGGCAGCTCTGACGGCGCAGGCGCAGGTAATGCGTGAGCAGTCGCGACAGGCACGGCAATGCGCCGACCAGCCATGCCAGCCCAAGCCACGGCACGGAAGTGGTGGCGCGGATCGGCGATGCCGCCGGAGAGGCATCGGAGAGCGCATGGATGGCCGGCAGCACGGCCCAGTGCACCGGCGGGGCCGGCAACCATGGCAGCGTCGCTGCCAACAGCGGCAGCGCCCACAAGGCGAACGCGGGACCGGCGCCGAAACCTCGTCGCACTGGCCGCCGCGTCAGCAGTACCAGCGCGATGGCGACGGTGACGAGCGGAAGGGCATGCGATATCGCGGCGCCCATTTCAGCTCCCCTTCTTCTCGATCGCGTCGATCAGCTTGCGCAGCTCGGCAATGTCCTTCGCGCCCAGCTTCTCGTGGGCGCTGAAATGTGCCAGCAGTGGCGAGAGCCGACCGCCGAACACGCGGTCGAGCAGGCTGTGGCTTTCCTGCGATTGCCATTGCCTGCGTGTCAGCGTGGGCGAGTAGAGATAGCGCCGGCCGTCCTTCTCCGCGCTCACCGCACCCTTGCCGAGCAGGCGGCTGATCAGGGTGCGGATGGTCTTCTCGTGCCAGTCGTTGTCCCGTTGCAGCGCGGCCACGATGTCTTCGGAGCTTTGCGGCGCCTTGCGCCACAGCACCTCCATCACCCGGCTTTCGGCTTCGCTGATCGGTGGAAATGGCTCGGGCATGACGGGACCTTCATGAATTACGCGTGTAGTCCTTATTGAGACTACATGTGTAATTTCATGGATGCAAGCAGTTGACGCGCCGGTCCCGCGCGTTGCCGGGCACCGCGCCCGGGGCACCGGCGCCGACCCGGCATGCAAGCATGCCTGGCGAGGCCCTAATGTTCTCCGACCGCGATGGTCTCCTGGGACAAGGTCCTGCCGCGGATGTCCCAGGCGCGCAGGCGATAGCGCCCGGGGCGAAGATAGAGCTTGCTTGCGGCGTCGCCCTGCATGAACGCGTAGCGGTCGGCAGCGATGGCCTCGTCGGGCTCGTTGACGTAGTGCGCATCGACGACGCAAGGGAAGCGCGTCTTGCACAGTGCTGTCCTGATCGCGTACGGAATGCGCTCATTGCGCAGGGTCAACCAGCCGGGGCGCGGCTTGTTGAGGTGATTCGGCAGCATGAGATGGTCGCGGTCGGCGTCGCGCACGGTAGTCAGGGGCTGGACGAGGCCACTCTCGATGCCGCCGGTGCTGGCGGGAGGCAGCAACACATTGAGGTCATACCGCTCGGGATGGTCGCTCCAGGGCCTGCCTGTGCTGCGGTTGACCAGTACGGTGGGGCCGTCCGGCGAGAAGTCCCCGATCAGCTTCTGATAGGCATCCGGCTTGCCGGGAAGCTGCTCGCGAAACTGGGTCTGGTCGATCGACAGCGGCTCGATGCCGGTCAGCTGCTGCAGGTGCATGGCCATGGGCGCCGTATTGCCCAGACGTCCCTTGGCCTTGTCGATGTGCGCGTAACCGGCATGCACGAAGAGCCGCGCGTGGGGGTCCCTTGCGAATACCTTCCGGTACAGGTTGTTCGCCTGTCCGGCTTCGCGATCCTGCGTCGTGCCGGTGTCCGCATCGTAGGACACCAGGGTGAACCCCAACTTGATCGCCGTCCGCACGATGTCGCCGTAAGCGGGTTCGTGCAGGTACTCGGTGCCGCTGTCCTTGACCGGATAGCCGCGCTGCATCAACTGGCCGTCTTTGTCCGAAAGGGCTTCCACGGCGAAGTAATCGAATCCGAGCGCACGCAGACGGGGCAGCAGGGCCAGCGTCAGCTGCCGGGTGTGGGCGTCGTGGTGTGCTTCGTTGATCAGCACGATGCGGCGGTCGGCGGCCAGCTGCGTGATGACCTCGGCGGCATCGGCGGCCTTCCACTCGGCCGGCGTCGGCAGGGTGGCGTCCACCGCGATATAGCTCTTCAGCGGAAAGTCGTGGACGGCCTCGTTGTAAAGCCCCAGTTCGTTCTCGACCGTGGCGAACATCTGCATCGCCAACGGCTGGTCGGGAGCAGGAAGCTTCTGTATCTCCCTGAGCAGGTATGCGTAGCGGGCCAGGTCGTTGGGCTGTTGCTTCAGTTCCTGGAACATGCGGACCGCGTCCGGGCTGTAATCCTGCGCGGATACGGGCACGGTCAGTGGCATGCCAAGGCCGATCGCGATGAAAGCCACTCGGGGAGCCATCCAGTTCGGCATGGTCGAATCTCGGGATGATTTACGGGCAGCGTGCCCCTGAATCCGCCGCCGGGCAAGTACCCATCGGATCGGATCCCGTCCGCCCCGGATCAGCGTTCCCTGATCGTGATGACTTGCTGGGACAACGTCCTGCCGCGGATATCCCAGGCGCGCAACCGGTAGCGGCCGGGCCGGAGGTACAGCTTGCTTACGGTATCGCCCTGCATGAAGGCGTAACGGTCGGC
>DATJJM010000195.1:0-44213 GCA_035492535.1 Acetobacteraceae bacterium
TGATCTTCGGCATCCCGTTGGCATTCTCGTTCTATCTCAGCTTCCAGGGATGGTCGCCCGACCAGGCGCTCTTCGCCGGTACTTTCGCGGGCACTGCCAACTTTGAGGATCTGCTGACCGACCCGCAGTTCCTTAAGAGCCTGTCTGTTACATTCATCTACACCGCGATAACAGTTACTACCGAGCTCGGCTGCGGTCTTGGCATAGCACTGCTGCTCGACGTCGACCTGCCATGGATCAGCCTGTTCCGCACCGCGCTCGTGGTGCCGATGATGATCACGCCGATCGTCGCGGCGCTGTGCTGGAAGCTGCTGCTCGATCCCGATCGTGGCGTGGTGAACTACTGGATCGGCAGCCACATCGTGTGGCTCGGCCGACCGGACACCGCGTTGCTCTCGGTGATGATTGTGAACCTGTGGCAGAATGCGCCGTACGTCGCGGTGCTGTTGCTCGCCGGGTTGCGCTCACTGCCGAGTGAGCCGGTTGAGGCCGCATCGATCGACGGCGCGAACCGATGGCAAGTGTTCTGGCATATCACGCTGCCGCTGCTGCGACCGTATATCCTGGTGGCATTGCTGCTGCGCACGATTTTCGAGTTCCGTGCGTTCGACAACATCTACGTAATGACCAGCGGCGGACCGGCGAACACGACCATGACCCTGTCGATGTTCACCTATCTGGCCTCGTTCGTGCGGTTCGATCTGAGTTTGGGCGCGGCGGCGTCTTGGATGATGCTGCTGATTTGCCTGCTGTTGTGTCTGTGCTTTATCGCGGTGATCCGCCGGCGGGAGGCAAACTGATGACGGCACTCTCCGGCGTCGGATCAAGGCGCAGCAAGCTGATCTTCGCAGGTTCAATCTATCTCGCGCTCGTCGCGATGATTGCGGTGTTTCTGTTCCCGCTGCTCTGGGTGATCGGCCTGTCGCTGAAGACGCGGCTGCAGGTGTTCGCCAATCCGCCGCTGTTTTTATGGTGGCCGACCCTGGAAAACTACGTCGGCGTGCTTGGCAAGGCGGACTTCCTGCAGGCTTTTGTCAACAGCCTGGTGGTGTCTTCGGGGGCGGTGATCCTGTCGATCTGCGTCGGCGTACCTGCGGCATATGCATTCGCACGGTTCCCGTTCCGCGGCCGATCGTTCCTGTTCTTGTCGCTGTTGGTTATGCGCATGCTGCCGCCAATCGCGGTGCTGGTGCCGATGTACATCCTCTTCAGCAAGTTAGGCCTGACTACGACCCGATTTTCCGTTATCCTCGCCTACAGCACATTCAGCCTACCGCTGGTGGTGTGGATCATGCGTGGCTTCTTCGAGGACCTGCCGCGCGAGCTTGAGGAGAGCGCCTGGGTGGATGGTGCCTCACGCTATGCCGCATTCTACCACGTGGTGCTGCCGCTGATCCGTCCGGGGCTGGTGGCGGCGAGCATCCTTTGCCTGCAGCTTGCATGGAACGATTTCCTGTTCGCAGCGGTGCTGACCAACAACGCTACCCGCACGCTTCCGGTCCTGATGGCGGGATTCTCCGGCGGCGATACCGGCGTGGACTGGGGCGACATGACCGCGTCCGGCGCGCTGGTGATCCTACCGGTGTTGATTTTCTCGTTCGCCGCGCAACGGCATTTGGTGGCCGGACTGTCATCGGGCGCGGTAAAGGGTTGAAATAAAAATGAAAACGGATGAACACGGATACTACGAGAGGTGGTACCGGCGGCGCTACCGCGCGGAGCCTCGGCGCTCATCTGTGGTTTCATAAAATGAATGGGAGAAACACATGCACCGACTGAACCGCCGCGCTCTATTGCAGGCTTCGGTTGCCGCAGTAGGTACGCTCACCGCACCACAGATCATGGCGCAGAGTAAGCCGGAGAAGCTGGTCTACGTCGGCGATAATGGCCCCTGGCACTATGCGATGGTCGAGGAGGTCGCGCCGGCATTCGAGAAAGCGACCGGGATCAAGATCGACTTCACTCTGTTGCCGACCGATCCCTGGCGAACGCGGCTGCGCACCGAGCTTGGCGCCGGCAGCAACGGTATCGACATCGTGCAATGGGCGGTCGGCATGGCTGGCTGGATATCGCCGTTCATGGAAGATCACACGCCGCTGCTGGATCAGATGAAGGTGCGCGATCCCGAGTTCGACTGGAACGACTATCTCACCGGCACCAAGAAGGCAGGGACCTATGACGGCAAGCTGTGTGGCATTCCGTACCGCATCACCACCGGCATCTTCCACTACCAGCGAGCGCTGTTGGAGCAGGCGGGGTTGGCTAGCCCACCTGGTACGTGGGACGAACTGCTGAAGGTCGCGATCGCACTGACCAAGCCGCCGGAGCGGTACGGGTTTGGCACCATGGGCCTGCAAGGTGCGGGACTTTATTCGGGGTATGCTCCGTTTCTTTACTCCAATGGCGGCAGGCTGGTCGATTTCAAGACGGGCGAGATCTACATCAACGAACCCAAGGCGGTGGAGGCGCTGCAATTCTACGGCGATCTGAACGCCAAGTACAAAGTGGTTCCACCCGAGGCAATGACCTGGGCATTCGACGACATCGTCGCGGGTGGGCAGGCCGATCGCTACGCCATGACGCAGATGTTCGCGCCCTACGGCACACTCATCAATGATCCGAAAATTTCCAAGACCGGCGGCAAATGGGCATGGACAACCGTGCAAGGACCACACTCGAAGGAGGAGGGCCGGACCTGGGTGGACGGCCATTTCCTCGGGGTTCCGAAATTCACCAAGAACAAGGAATGGGCGCTGGAATTCGTCGCGATGTGCTGCTCGCGCCAGTGGCAGAAGCGCGCGATGATTCGCGGCAACGCCCCACCGCTGCGTTCGGTGCTGGAAGATCCCGAAATGGTGGAGCGCATCGGCTGGCCACCAGTCGCCGCGCAGGCGATCGAAACCGGGTTCCCCACACCCGGGCATCCCGTTTGGGATACTTTGGAGGTTCAGTTGCGTTCAGCCATCTCGCAGACCTTGCATGGCCAAACGACAGCCAAGGTAGCGCTCGACGAAACAGCGACCGAGTGGAAGCGCAGCCTGCGTCGCGCGGGGATCGGGCGATGATGTGGCGCCATAGCAGCTCGATCCAGTTGCCCAACAGATGGCGAACATGCCCCTCTCCCACAAGGACATGGTCGAGGCACTCGCGTCGGATCTATCCGATCAGCCGTTCAGCGTGACCATTCTGCCAGGGCGAGCGTGGCAAGATCGGCCGATCTCGGACGCCCATGGCTCGCAGCGCTGCGCCTGTGCCAGCCTGGATGAGGTTTTCGGTGGGCACAGCGACCCTTCATCCCGATCTCAGCGCCTCATGCAACGCCCCGAGGCTGCCAATTGGACGGACGCGGACGATCGCTCCCGGCTCAGCAGGGACTGACTGGCCCATATGCGCGCCTGAGCACGCCGCATTGAACTACTGCGTCCACCACAGAGCACAGCATCGGATGGTCGCTGTCGCGGTTCAGTCTGTAGGCGATACCGGCAGACCTGACCGATGACTAACCCGAAGACCGGCACTCCCGTGTTCGACCACTGTCGGCATGAAAGCTGGTAAATCGCGCATTCGGGTCACCAAACTTCAGCACGAAATCCCGGGTCCCGCAAAAAGCAACTGCTCTGCCCATGTTGCGCGTCGCTAAGGTGACAACACTGATGCCTATCCGTGCAGGAAGCGTCGCAGCGCCTCACGCGTGTCGTGCTCGGCCTGCTTGGTCACGCGGGCATTCGTCGCACGATAGAAGCCGTGATACGCCCGCGGATATACATGGAGCTCGATTGGCACTCCGGCGCGGCTTAGTCGATCCGCATAAGTTAGATTCTCTTCGAGAAAGAGATCCAGACCGCCGACCGATATGTAGGTTGGCGGCAAACCACGCACATCTGCTGCTCGCGCGGCCGCCGCATAAGCCGAGACGCCGGCTGAGCCCGGTTCCTCGCCGAGTAGTGAACGCCAGCCGAAGTGGTTGTTCTCTTGTGTCCAGACGAATTCGCCGACGAATGGATGCAAATCCTTCCGCACCGCCGAGCGGTCGTCGATCATCGGATAGATCAGGTGCTGAAAGGCAAATTTCGGTCCATCGCGGTCGCGGGCATAAAGCGCGGCCGCCGCTGCGAAACCGCCACCTCCGCTTTCGCCCTTGATCCCGATACGGGCAGGATCAAGCCTGAGTTGGCTGGCATTCGCGTGTAGCCAGACAAACACCGAGTAGATGTCTTCCAGCGGTGCCGGATGGGGTGCTTCCGGCGCAAGGCGATAATCCACGGAATAGATTGCGCATTTCAGTTCCGACGCGAGGACCCTGTTCTCGACATCCTTCATTTCCGGCGTGCCCATCACGAAGCCTCCGCCGTGGATATGTAGAATGACAGGAAGCGGACTGTCGGATCCGATCGGGCGATAGGTCAGAGCGCGGATCGGTTTTGCGCCAAACACGCTCTCGACATGGACTTCGTCTGCCGCGACGTTGGGCAGGTCCGGTGTTGGAATTGCACCCAGCAACGCAAGGGCATCGGCGCGACGCTGCGCCAAAGTCTCGGAAGTCAGCGGCACCTGAGGCCACAGTGCGAGCGCATCGCGCAATTCAGGGTCGACAAGTTCGATTGTGCGCATTGCTGGAATCCGGGTCTGTTCGAGGCTGAGCGAAATGGCATCGCAGCGACAATGCGGCGACAAGTCAACGGCCGGGCTCAGGGACGTAGCGATCTGTCGCAACATTGCGTTATGACCGGTCGGCCCAGCGTAATGCGCCGATCCGGCCAGAATGGTCGCCTGCGGGAGCCCTGCTAACGCGGGTGTACGAATAGCCGCGTTGCCCTGGAAACTCACGCCGTGACACGTGGTGTAGGCCAACGCGCCTTGCCCATTGCCATGATGGGCGATGGTGCCGCCATCCGGTGCCGCGCCCGTCGCCATGAGCGCAAAGGCGGCTGGGAACAGAAGGAAGAAAGGGCGCATTGGATAATATTTTCATCATGCGGGAAGCTGATGATTGGATGGAGAGGCTAACCCAGAGCCTGCTGGTCTCGTCTGGTCCAGATTTGCCACGAGCCGCTGCGTCAAGGTCCGGACCGGATATTCAACTCGGCTCCGGGGAGCAGAATTGTCAAGGACTTCCTGCACCTCGACAGTCGGACTCGATCCGTCGAAGACATTCACGACTAGCCGGGACGGATAGAGACGCATGACACATACCTCGCTTTGGTTACCAACGAGATGTTTCTCTCTCGTGCGTTTCCAATGGACCTGTGCATTCGCAGTGTGCATCCGGCCATTCAATAGAACTGCCGCAATAGAATCGCGATTAGAATCCGGACAGCCTTGCGCCATCAGCGGGGCGCCCCGATGGTTGGAGCGCTTGCCCCTCACCGCGGATGCCAAACGACACGTAGATGTTTTGCGTACCGAGCCCGCCAGTTTTCACGTGTCAAACGGACGCGGCACCCGCCTCGGTCGCGGTGATGCCGACCATCGCGATCGCGGACAGCGGCGTCATCACCAGCGCCTGACTCATTGCACGCGTGACGTCGCGCACGAACAACTGCGGCGCCGCGTAATCGCGATCCATCTGGAGGTTCATGAAGCAGCTCGCGGCGAAGATGGCGGCATAGTGATCTGCTTGTGCAATGGAGCAACGACCTCCAGCCCCGCGAACCGCTACGGCACGTCACCCATCGCTGAATGAGAGACGCAAAGATGAATTACAAGAAAGCTGGATTATTATGGGCACGCAGGAGGTCTATCTCGCAGCCATCGCAGGTGGACAGCAACTCCGCGCTTTCCGCCTACGAGCCGGCCTTCACAGTTCCCCGCCAGGGGGCGGGAGCGACATGAGGAGATCGACCATGAAGACCATGTTTCTTGCCGCCGCGGCGGCACTCACTTTTGGTATTGGTTCGGCTTACGCGCAGGCCAGCCCGAGTGCCAGCGGCTATGTCTACCCGGACTTTTGGGGGAATCAGACGGCACGGACAGCACCCCAGGACCACGCTGCGACTCAGTCGAGCGATGACGCGATTAGCACCTTTGCGACGCACACGGAGAACAACGGCACCTGGTTGTTCCCGCCTAACCCATTGGGTGGTGGTGGTTAGTATAGAAGGGCGCGCGATTTTCGCAGTGAGGGGCCGGCGATCCCGGCCCATTCTCATTTTCTCTCTCCTCCTCAGCTCCCCCATGGAGCGCGGCTGCACCGGAACTGTCGCGGGAAGGAGTGAAGCCGCACCCGATGGTGGTACCAGCATGAGCAGGCGTACGAAGAGGGTAACGAACGTGAGGGTTTGGATGCGATGCTGGACCCGCGATGCCGCTTCTTGACAGCGATCCCGCTCATCTCGTCAGCAATCGTATAATTAACATCACTAGTTCGGCAGTTGGCGGGGACGGCTCAGTTGGCTGCACTGGCGCCGGACGGTTCGCTCTTGCGTCACCTGCCGCCGGGCACAGGCTTCCTGCTTGCGCCGTTCTGTGGCCGTCGTGACTGCCGTAGGCGTTTCTCTTGGAGAGTCCACCATTATCTCGGCCATGAGCTCAGCGCGAAGCCGGCAAACTGCGGTGTAGTGGTTATCCACCACTGCATGTATGGCGTCTCCGAGATTTCGTAACAAGTGCCATTGGCGAGTGACCTGCGACGCGCTCGGTACGCCCTGGCTCACACCATCGGCGTAAGCTCCTGCGCGGTCGCGAGCGACATGCTTAAGGAGCCAATCGCCACGGTCTCGGCCTGTCGGCAGGAGAACAGGTCGGCGACTTGGTTGCGCTCAAGGTCCACCAAGATCGAGCCACAACGGTGACCCCGACGCCAGGTCCAGTCGTCGACGTCAAGCACACGTGGAGTCCGAACGAGCCCCTTGCTCGGCACGGTCGCGACCGCCATGCGCGGCAGCGTGTCGGCGCTGACCGGCACAGCGATCCGCGCAGCCAATCGCGCCCCGGCCTCGCCACCGAGGGTCAGCGCCAGATACCGTTGCAGCTGCCCGAGCCGCCGCATTCGACGAGCATAGGCTGCTACATCATCTAACTGTTCCGCAAAGGTCTGACGCGTGCAGAATCGTCGCGCCAATGCGCGGATGATCATCTGTCGGCCGCTCGTCGGCAGATCCCGAACCGTTCGCACATAGGTACTGTGAATGCGTCTCGATGGCTGACCACACGTTGGACATCCGGCAAGTTCGCGTAGGGCTTGGCCTCAACGATGAACGGGTCCTCCATGGTAGATACCCGCCGAGCGCAGAGTGGCAGCGGTATGAACGACAGCGAAGAATCCACGATTCGGAGCACCATGAATGTGAGTCCATGGCCTCTCCAATTCCTTGAGGAAGTATAACCCCAAAACAGCACGCAACTCGCGGAAGAACCAGTATTGCAGGCCCGATGACACATGGGTCATTGTACCGCTGCGGCCAGGCTTGAGCGGCAAACCATGGATCGAACGAGCGCTTGAGGCTCCCGTCCGATGCGGCTGAAGTTGATGAGCATCCCGAATGCACTGCACCGAGCGCAGCGAGATGTCGGCAACTTTGCCCATCGCCCCCCGGTCCAGTGTGCGAGGCCAGGCGGCGGCTCGCCGCAGGTCAGCGCCACCACCCGCGCTACAACCCGCCTGCGCTCGATATACCTGTTTGGCTGATTGCGCGCGCCGCTCTCCACATGCGAGCCAGCAGAATCAATCAGTGAACTAGCTAGCCGATTACGGTTCATTGGCAATCAGCTTTGCTCCAGGCCAGGCACCCTCCTTCGCTAGCATTATGATCACATAGCGCACCATGTCCACGAAACTGGGTATCCGCGCGCCGGCCGCATCGTGAAAAAACGCGATAGAGGTATTACAACTCAAAATCGGTTGCCCGAGAGATCGGAATGCGAGTTTGCCGCGCCTAACCTCTTCTCGTATAGGGGAGTAGGGCAAGACACTGAAGCCAACACCGCTGCGCACCAGAGCGTTGATTACGGGAATGCTGTCGACTTCGAGACAAAGGGATAGCCTGACACCCCGCTGAAGCACTGCTCGCTCGAGGCGCCGCCGAAGCCAGTGTTGCTCATGCGGCAAGATCAGAGGGTAACAAGCGAGCTCGCGAACAGGCAGTAATCGTGAGTTCTGTTCGAGATTCGAGTGGATTGGACCGACGATTCCTAAATTTTCCGAGAGCACCGGCACTAATTCTAAATCAACGCACGTTGGTGGATCCTCTAGAATAGCCACATCCACTTGCCGATGGGTCATCCATTCCTCTAGCAAAGAACCTTGCCCTTCGCGGATCGCCAATCGTAAATCCGGCCAATGCGCCCTAAATGCCTTGACAAGAGGCGGTCCGAGAACGCTGCCCATCTCAGCGGTTACTGCCAAGGAAATCATTTCCCTGGCATCTGGCGTTGGCGTGGGAGTCATGGGTGACGTCAACAGTTGCATTGCAATGCGAGCACGATCGCGGAGGCATATCCCTGCCGCCGTCAAAGTCACGCCGCGCCCGTGGCGGAGCAGGAGCTGTGTGCCAAGGCGCTCCTCCAATTTGCGGAGTTGCATGGAGATCGCCGGTTGACTGATGTTGAGGGCGAGCGCTGTTCGGCCAACGTTGCCCGTTTGCGCCACGCTGAGGAAGTACCGCAACTCGCGCAAACCAAGTGCTTTCTCTCTAGCCTCAAGCGGTGAGATCACAGTATCTTGGAAGGATCCGTGCATATTGACTAGCAATCTTTCAAGGTTTCCTCGGAGGAGAGGTCAACATATCCGTAAAGCGCGCCCAATTTTTGAGCCACTCACACCGGCGATTCGCCGCAAATGTCGGGTCTGAAGGGCGTTTCGACTACCATTTCACGACAGTAGCGACCGCAAGAAGCTGACTTTTGACGTCGTTGTTGGCGCGCCCCAGTGTCCCCGTCGCGAAATCGAAGTCACCTTGGTGGCGTTGGCCATACAAGTAGGACGCAATTAGATCAAACCCGGGCGCCAGGGTGTAAGTGGTACCTACCGCAACACCCTGTTCTCTGCGCTGCGATATACCCACCGCCAGTGCGGAGCCCTGCGACGTATACACATAGTAGGATGCGCCAGCGACCCAAGGGCCGTTTTGATACTGGATGCCAACCAGCCATGCGTTCGCCGGGGCGCCACCTTTTGGCTGAAGCGCATTGACACCATTGTATTGACCAACGGTGGCATGGCCGCCAATTGTCCAACCCCCATAGGTCGCGGCAAGACCGAAATCGCCGTAATTCAATCCATTGAACTGGCTTCCCGCCACCCTCGGACTGACATTGACGTGCCCGCTGTTGACATAGATGCCAAAACCATCGAGGCCCACCGCACCTATGTTGCCTTGGTAACGGACACCCGTTTCGGTATAGTTGCGGAAGCGAGTTCCATCAAGTGCAACGCTCGATGACGAGAGGGCAGGACAACCTGATGCTGCGACCGCACAGGTCGTCAAAGTCGGTGCAGTGGAAGTCAAGCTATTGATAACTGGCCCTTGGTTAAGGCCATCGTTGTTTGGTGCATAGGTGAACCCGAAATCAAAGCCGTGAAACTGGGGCGACAGGTAAACGAGTTTTGCAGGCACGTACTCGCTGCCCTGCAGAGACGAAAACGGGAATGACAGCTGGGCATTGGACGGTATCGTCCCCATAAAGTCGCCGTCCCATCCACCCGTGTCGAAGTTCTGGAATGTGGTGACACCACCGTCAAACAGGCCAATGACACCATCACCCTGCCCGGCGCGAAGGATACCAAGCCTCTCATTGGCAACGTATGTGAAGGCTCGCCTTACGAATAAAGTGCTGCTGAACGAGTTTGCTGAACCGCCGCTATTCGCCGTAGAGCCGACGGCAGGGCCAAAGTCCTGCCGTACCTCTATGGAAGCTCCATAGCGCAGCCCATTTGTTGCCATCCCGTCTACACCCGCATACAGACGAGCGAACCCTTGTAAGCTGAATGGATCTATCTTGGCTGCAGGTAAGCCTGGCGCACCTCCAAATGAATTTAGGCTCGATCCCTCGACGACCGCGGCGGTTTCCACTCGTCCATTGATGTGAATGACGACGCTGCCCGGCGCAGGATTCGCCAGACCGTTCGGCTGAGGCACGGCGCTGCGGTTGTTGGCGTTATTAGCCGACTGGACTGGCAGCGGGGCTGCGATAACACCTTCGGAACTACTGGGAGGCAATGGTGGTGTGGCACCTTGCGCCAGGGCCGAAGTCGCTCCGCCTGATAGAGATACCAGAACCGCTGCACCTGTCAGCAAAACTCTACGCATCTTTGGTCCCCCTTTGTCGTTCGACATGAATCGAACTGACTAATTCTCGCCGGCTGAAGTGGCCGCCGAGTACCTGCATCACCATGCGAACAGGCGTATCGGTTCAGGGAACGCATCGCGCGCCGTTGCACCGCAATTCCTGTCGTGACCGTGTGAACAAGCCTTTGAGGGCGAATATTTCAACAATTCCCGACAACCAATTTGAATATATCTTTCGAGCAGCCGGGAATAACACGAAGCACATCATAGTCCAGGCTGACGACCGACAACATTTGAGCTTTATTCCAAAGAAATAATTGCTGTCAGCGCCATTGGAGCACTCGACAAGGCATAAGGAGTACCGATATGGCAGCAGCTTCCCTCAGCGAATGTCGAGATGAACGAATGATGCAGGTTGTTTCGGCGCCAGGTTTGGTCCCCTGTCCTTGACAGGATGCGCAATATCGAAGCCTGTTCAGTCGGTGGCGGAGTTCCCGCTGGGGCTCTATGGCACGTATGAGGATAACGCCGCCGGTGCCGTTAACCAGTCGTCTTGGGCTTTGGGTGCTCCTCTTCGCACCATGAACAATCCCTTAGAAGCGATCAGGGCGGTGATCGCTGTTGACTGGCTTGCCGATGAACTTGTGGTCGATCCCAGATGGATCGTGATATCTCCGCTTACGAAGCAGCACATGCGACAGGCCCGGATGGACGTGCGACGCGTCCTCGGGATTAGCATCGATGCCCCTTCTGCCTCTGTTATGGATGCCTTGCTAAGTACGGCGTGGGGTCTGGAGCAGGGCGCTCGACCAGACGACATCGGCGCATTCAAGAATTCGCCTTTTGCGCTGCCGCCGCAACAGACGTTCAATCGACTGTCCAATTTGCCGTACATAGCGACGGCCAATATCGCGACCAGTGAAGCAGCCACTCAGATACCGACAAACGGGAGGCGCTCCTGAGATCAAAAATGTCCAGATGCTTTGTTGTTTCCTTTGCATGGCAGGGGGAAGTGATATCGCGAGCTCTAGCCCTGCTGTTCTGAATGTGACCGCGCGAGCGGTTCCCATATGGGTCCTTGAACCGGAGGAAGGTCTTCATGCAGCTAGTCATAAGTGGTGGACACGATATTGCGCCGGTTCCGGCTGGATCGCGCCGGCGCTTTCCGGGTACTCCAACGCAGCCGTCCGCTTCGCATCAGGACCAACCGCCAGAGACGATTTCGTTGGGTATCGCTGCAGAGGTGGGCGAGGCCATCGTTGCGTTTCTCGCCAACGCCTTCCAACTCCGCTGGCCGAATTCCCGTCTCGTCATCAGGGAAGGACGTGGATCCACATTGGATGAGTGGGTGACTGATCGAAGTGTTGACGTAGCAATCCTCGATGAAGGGTCTAAACACCCGGAACTGCAGTTGATCCCAATTTTGAGAGATAAACTCGGTCTGGTGGCCTCCGTCCATTCCGAGATGGGGGGGGAGCGTCGGCCACTGCCATTTCGTGAGCTGGGTCGGCTGCCGCTCATTCTGCCGCATGAGAAGCATTGGTTCCGTCGTCGCCTCGACCGGATCGCACTGCAGTGCGGAGTACAATTGTCGCTGGCGCTGCAGGTGGACGGCATATCGATGATTACATCCTTAGTACGCAAGGACGTCGGATTCAGCATCTTGCCGCGAGCCGCAGTACAGACGGAGATTGCATGTGGCGATTTGGCCTTCCGCAGAATTACGCAACCTTCGCTGAGCTCCAACTCTTCGATCGCGTTTCACCGATCGGCAGCCGGTACACACGTAGCTACCTTTGCTGAAATGATACGGCTCGCCATTGCCACATATGCCCGAGAAGGGGCGTGGCCAAGGGTTAAGGTAGCTACGATGTATTAGCTGCCACGATCTAGGATGTTTGCAGGATCTTCTCGGTTCGCGTCGCGCGCCTTGCGAGCCACGTCTGACGAAGCATGGTTCTCGCACGCGCAAGACGGGACATGACTGTCCCGATTGGGACGCCAACGACGGCCGCGATTTCGCTGTAGGTTAGTCCTTCCAGTTCCCGCAAGACGAGGACTGAACGAAACGCAATCGGTAGCTCTCTTATGATAAGAGCGAGGCGCCTGCCATCGACTTTGTTGATCGCCAACCATTCGGGATCTTTGCATTCAACGCGCCATAGCGGCTCCGCCGCACCCGGAGCCACCCTAATGCGTAACCCATCGAACACCATATTGGGAGATCGTTCCCGACCTTTCCATGTCAGGAATGCGTTAAGAGTTATCGTGCGGAGCCACGCCACGACATCGTGGCCTGCAAAAGAGGAGAAGTACTGTAATGCCCGTAGATAACATTCTTGTACAACGTCCAATGCAACCTCGTCCCGGTTCGGCAGCCCCGCGGCAAGGTGCCAGGCAAATTCCTGAACTGTGGCATGGTGCGCCAAGATGCGATGTCCAAACGCCATCCGCCTTTCATCGTGGTCGAGAAGCAATGCAGCCTCATTTCGCAGGAACAAAAACGGTGGGTTAACTGCACATACCAATCAGATATTCCCGCAATAACGCTCATTACGAATTTTTATCCGGGACGGACATAGGCGCTGTCAGTCGAATCAAACTCGGGAATATTTGAGACGATGACCAGGTAGGGTAGCCATCGGTCACGGTCGGCAAGTGTGAAACCCAGAAGCCCATGCATGTGTATAAAACTCACGACAATTGCCGCTGCGCTGATCGCACTAGCAGCCTGCTCGGCGCACGCACCGCGGACTGAAAGCTACCTGTATCCAAATTTCTGGGGGGCGTCGCCGGCGAGTGGGCTTGGTCCTCCTCGCAAACCCCATGACGAGGATTTGGCGAATACCGCGATGGTTCCGACCGATACAAGTATATTTGGCACTCATGTTCATTCAGCGTATTCACCAGGTATCTGGCTCTTTCCACCAGACGCGCTTGATGGCGGCAGCAACTGACCTGATGGGTTCTGATGCGACCACGCGAGGCCTGGGTTGTTGGCGGCATGCCTATTTTAACACGGATGGCACAGAGGCAGTCACAGAGTTGCACAGAGAACATTTTTAAGGGCCTTCGGCCCGTCTGTCGAGGATGCGATCGCGTAGCCATCGAATGCGCGAAGCGCGACAAGAATCTTCCTCGGTGTAACTCTGTGACTGCCTCTGTGTCATCCGTGTTAAAATAAGTCTGCGGCGAACCGCACGCATCCGTACCGCGAGGAATGCCAATAAAGGCTGTTGCAGATTACTGTATGTGCTCAAGCTCCAACCAATCCGCGCTTTGCATCTCAACGAGTCGAGACGCTGTTCGCTCGAACATCGTTGCGTTCTCGCCGCGCTGATAGAGTCGGTCTGGCGACGCGTCGGCCGACACGATCAGCTTCACCCGGTGGTCGTACAACGTGTCGATCAAGACGATGAACCGCCGCGCCTTGTCATAGTTGTCGGGTGACAGGCGCGGCACGCCATCCAGGATCAGGGTATGATAGCGCGTCGCCAGTGCCAGATAGTCGCCGGCGCCCAGTGCGGCGCCACACAGCGTCTCGAAGTCGAATCGCGCCACACCCTCGGCAGCCAATGGCACGATGAATTTTCGCCCCATCACCCAAAGCGCCTCGGGCTTGCCGGCCGCGCCGCCGGTCAGGTCGGCGAACGCCCGGTCCAGCTCCTGATCGGCGCGCGCATCCGAAGGCACCAGCCAGGTCCGCATGCCGCGCAAACGTTCTCGGCGGAAGTCGCGGCCGTCATCCATCATCACCACGTCCAACCGCTGCTTGATCAACGCGATGAACGGCAGGAATGCATCGCGACCCGGCTGGCCCTTGAACAGATCATCCGGCGCGATGTTGGAGGTCACCACCACCACCACGCCACGCTCGAACAGCGCCTGGAACAGGCGGCCCAGGATCATGGCATCGGCGATGTCGTTGACCTGGAATTCGTCGAAGCACAGCAGTGCGGCCTCGGTCGCGATCGAATCAGCGAGCGGCGGGACCGGATCGTCGATCTCGGGATGGGCCCGCTTGAAGGCATGGAAGCGCAGATGGACGTTCTGCATGAAGCGGTGGAAGTGGATGCGCTGTTTCCGGCGCACACCGGCTGCGGCGAAGAACAGGTCCATGAGCATGGACTTGCCGCGCCCCACCGCGCCGACGATGTAAAGGCCGTTCGGCGCCTCTACCGGCTGCTTCCGCAGCCAAGCGAACAGGCCAGTCGGGCGCGGGCCTGGATCGTAGCCGCGCAACTGCTCCCAAAGGTTGTGCAGGCGCTCGGCAACACGTTCCTGTGCTGGGTCGGGCGCCAGTCCGCCGGCCGCCACCATCGCCCGAAAGGCTGGCAGCGGCCCACGCTGCGCAACGATGTCGGCGCCGGGGTTATCCATTCCGGGCTCGGAGATAGCGTGTCCGCCGGTGGGGTTCAACGCGGCGCCGGCTGTGCTAAGCAGCGCCATCATGATCCAGCTCGACTATGCCGCGCTACGCGCCGCTCCAGTTGCCAACGATCCCTTCCCCCATGTCGTCGTGCCGTACTTTGTTCCGCCGGACAGCCTGTGGGCGGTGCTGGCCGACATGCCGCCGCTGGACAGGCGGGGTTCCTTTCCGATCGACGCGCTCTCGCTCGGCCCGAACGCCCGGGGGCTGATGGATGCGATGGAGGGGTCCCTGCTGCGCGGCGCGATTGCCGAGCGCTTCGGGCTGGATCTCACAGACGCCCCCACCATGGTGACACTGCGCGGCTGGACCAATGATCGCGACGGCACCATCCATGTGGATTCGACTGCCAAGCGAGTCACCGTGCTGCTGTACCTGAACCAGGCGACGGATGCGTTCACTCTGCATGACGGCTGCCTTCGCCTGCTGCGGGGGCCGGACGATCTGGATGATTTCGCTGTCGAAGTACCGCCGGTGAACGGCACGCTGCTGGTGTTCCCCAACGCACCCAACGCCTGGCACGGCCACAAGCGCTTCACGGGGCAACGCTACTCGGTGCAGCTCAATTACATGACGACCGATGCCAAGGCGCGCAGCGAGCTGCGCCGTCACCGCATTTCGGCGTTCATGAAGCGACTGACGCGGGCCGCCTGACGTTACGAAATCTTCACCTGGCGGGAAAAGGCCCGGCAAGGCCATCGGGAGAAGGATGCCGGCGTATGCCCCGGAGGACCTCATGATCGGAACGCGCAGTGCATTGCTCGCCGCCAGCCTCTTCGTCGCCGGACCGGCCATTGCGGCGACGCCATCGGATGGACGCACCGTGTGGGTTCCGACTGGCGACGCCGTCGTCGTGGTGCCAAGGGCACCGACTCGCCAGATCGCCTTCCCGGTCGCCGACATGGTCGCGCGCCAGGAGGCGATGATGGCGACGCCGCTGCCAACTCCGGACCAGATCATGCGCGCCGCAATGCGGGGCATGCCGCAGGTAGCGCCTGGCGCCGGCGTGGTGGTGACCTCGGTCTTCATTCCTGGCGGCACATGCAGCCAGACGATTTATTTTGGTGTGCCCTCCCGCGGCGCTCAGCCTGTGATGAAGGTCGTCAGCACAGGTAACGCGTGTGGCGCGATCCATGTGACTGGTCCGATCGACGCCGATCAGCCGGCGCCCCAGCAAGCGGTGCAGCCGCAGCAGCGCCTGTGGACCATTGGCTACCCGGCACACCCGGTCACGGGTGGCGTTTCGCCGCGGACCTGAACCCGCCAGTCCGGGCGGCAACGCGCCGGTTCGCGGACGATCGGAGCGAGGAGACGCCATGAAGCTGGGCATGTCGTGCTTGAGACGAGCCAACCCATGGACATGAACGTCGCGGTGGCGCTGCCGGCGTTCGGATAAGGCGGCTCACCTGGCGCTTTCGCGCCCACCATGGCTAGGCGGGCTTCAGCACCAGGTCTTCGAATGGCGCGGTGTAGGGGAAGCCGGGGATGAGGCCGAAGGCTGATTCGGCGACGCGTGGACCGACGCCATTGATGAATGCAAGCTGCCAGATTGGGGCGTAGATCGCCTTCTCGTGGATGATCTGCTGCATCTTGTGCAGCAGTGCCTCGCGGCGTTTGTGGTCGGGCTCGCGCGACTGCAGCTGGAACAGCTCGTCGAGCTCGGGATAGGTGCCATAGGTGAACGTTCCGCCGGTGACGGCGTGCGTCTCCAGGCGCGTCGCCGCGTTGCCGAACCCGGCGGGTCCGGCCTGGATGATGTTCTTGTAGGACTTCTCCGCGAAGGCCTTGATGTAGGCAGCGCGCTCGAGTGGGCGCAGCTTGGCACGGATGCCAACCTCGCCAAGGTTGTTGACCACTGCTTCACCGACGTTGGAGTACGAGGAGTCGCAGTTGTAGGCACCGGCATCGAAGCCGTTCGGGTATCCGGCTTCGGCCAGCAGCTTCTTCGCCTGAGCAGGATCGTATGTCGGCTTGGGCGGCTGCCAGTAGAATTCGTACATGTCGGGAATAAACGGATTGCCCGTGACGCGGGAGTAGCCGCGTGTCAGCGCTTCGTTGATCGTGTCCCGGTCGATCGCGAGGTTGGCTGCGCGGCGCACCCGGACGTCGTGCCAGGGTGACTTCGGATCCCATTGATCGACAAAGTAGATGCAGAAAACGCCCTGGACCACCACGGGTTTGAGGCTGAGGCCTGGCGACTGCAACAGTTCACCGGCGAGTTCGCCACGAATGGAATAGGCGATGTCGATCTCTCCACGCTTCAGGGCAGCAAGGCGGGTAGCTTCCTCGGGGATCACTTTCATGACAATGCGTTTCACCGGCGGTGGCTTGCGCCAGTAGCCGTCGAATGCCTCCAGCACCAGTTCGACCCCGGGGGTAAAGGAAACGTAGCGATATGGACCTGCGCCGATGGGCGCCTTCTTGAAGCCGTCGTCGCCGACCTGGGTGAGGTATTTGCGTGGCACGATCCATGCGGCACCGGTGACACCGGCGTAGAAGGTCATGAAGTCTGGCCAGGGTTCCTTCAGCTTGAAGCGAACGTGCTGGGCGTCCGGTATTTCGACCGCGGCGACACGCTGCCGCAGCAGGCTCTGGCTGGCGCCGCGATAGCGCTCAAAGGAGAATTTCACGTCATCCGACGTAACGGGGTCGCCGTTGTGGAATTTTGCGTTGCCGCGGAGGACGAAATCGTAGGTAAGGCCATCTTCCGACGCGGTGAATGATTCGGCGAGGCTTGGCGCCTGCTGATTGGCGGGCATCGCCTTCACCAGCGCGTCGTGGATGCCGTAGAGCAGCATGTAGGGCGTGATGATGCCGGCCGCCTCGCCCGGATCGAACCAGGACGCGGCGAGCGATACATGCATGCCGTAGGTGAGCTGGCTTTGCGGCGCGGCGATGGCGCGGCCTGTGGCGGTGGTGGCCCCCAGCGCGGTGAGTGCGAACAGCGATCGTCGGGTCAACGGCACGGCAGGGCCATAGGGGATCGTGTGGCCATGCCGCGATGCGGATGAGCTCATCGTCGCCTCCCTGGATGATCTCTCTTCGGAGATTTGCATCCAGTGTAGGGCAGCTATGTCCCTACGTCAGCAACAATCAGCAGCCAGCATTCGCTCTAAACCTGCCGCTCGACGATCAACTGCTTGATCGCACCGATGGCCTTGGCGGGGTTCAGTCCCTTCGGGCAGGTGTCGGTGCAGTTCATAATCGTGTGGCAGCGATACAGCTTGAAGGGATCCTCCAGCGCATCCAGCCGTTCGCCGGTGCGTTCATCGCGCGAGTCAGCGATCCAGCGATAGGCCTGCAACAGCACCGCAGGGCCCAGATAGCGGTCGCCATTCCACCAATAGCTCGGACACGCGGTGGAGCAGCAGAAGCACAGGATGCACTCCCAAAGGCCATCGAGCTTGGCGCGTTCCTCATGGCTTTGCAGCCGCTCGCCATCAGGCGGCGGGGCACTGTCAGCCTGCAACCACGGCTCTATGCTGCGCAGCTGCGCGTAGACCTGCGACAGGTCGGGCACGAGATCCTTGACCACCGGCATATGCGGCAATGGCGAAATACGCACCGCGCCTTTCACGTCGTCGATCGGCTTCAGGCAGGCGAGCGTGTTGCCGCCATCGATGTTCATCGCGCAGGAACCGCAGATGCCCTCACGGCAGGAGCGGCGGAATGTCAGGGTCGGATCGATCTCGTTCTTGATCTTGATCAGCGCGTCCAGGACCATTGGCCCGCACGCATCGAGGTCTACCTCATAGGTGTCGGTGTGCGGGTTCTGCCCATCATCCGGCGACCAGCGGTAGATACGGAACTCGCGTATCCGTTTGGCACCTGCAGGCGCCTTCCAGGTCTTGCCGCGACCGATGCGGCTGTTGGCGGGAAGGATGAATTCGGCCATCTCAGTACACCCGCTGCTTCGGCGGGATCACCGAGACCTCATTGGTGAGCGTCTGCATCTTCACCGGGCGGTAGTCCAACGCGACATCGCCGCGGTCGTCGCACCAGGCCAGCGTATGCTTCATCCAGTTCACGTCGTCACGCTCGGGATAGTCGTCGTGCGCGTGGGCGCCGCGGCTTTCGTGGCGCGCCTCGGCGCCGACCATCGTGGTCATCGCGCAGCCCATCAGGTTCTGCAGTTCGAGCGCTTCGACCAGGTCACTGTTCCAGATCAGGCTGCGATCCGACACCGACATGTCTTCCATGCCGCGCCAGACGCGGCGCATGGCATTGACGCCCTCGGCCAACATCCTGCTGCTGCGGAACACCGCGGCGTGACTCTGCATCGTGCGCTGCATATCCAGCCGCAGATCCGCGACCCGCGTGCCGCCCTTGGCGTGGCGGGTGCGGTCGAAGCGATCCAGCGAGGCCTCGCCGGCCTTCGGCGGCAGCGGCGGCTGGCTGGCATCCGGCCTGATTGTCTCGGAGGCGCGCTGTGACGCCGAGCGACCGAACACCACGAGATCGACCAGCGAATTGGTGCCGAGGCGGTTGGCGCCGTGCACCGAGACGCAGGCCGCCTCGCCCACCGACATCAGCCCGTGCGCGATCGCATCCGGATTGTCCACGGTTGGGCGCAGCACCTGCGCGTGGTGATTGGTCGGGATGCCGCCCATGTTGTAGTGCACCGTTGGCAGCACGGGGATCGGCTCCTTCGTCACCTCCACGCCGGCGAACACGCGCGCCGTCTCGGAGATGCCGGGCAGGCGTTCGTGCAGGATGTCGGCACCGAGATGCTCGAGGTGCAGCATGATGTGATCCTTGTTGGGACCACAGCCGCGGCCTTCGGCAATCTCGATGGTCATCGAGCGGGACACCACGTCGCGGCTGGCGAGATCCTTGGCACTCGGCGCGTAACGCTCCATGAAGCGCTCGCCCTGGCTGTTGGTCAGGTAGCCGCCTTCGCCACGCGCGCCCTCGGTGATCAGGCAGCCTGCCGGGAAGATGCCGGTCGGATGGAACTGCACGAACTCCATGTCCTGGCACGGCAGGCCGGCGCGCAGGATCATGCCGTTGCCGTCGCCGGTGCAGATATGCGCCGAGGTGCAGGAGAGATAGGTGCGGCCGTAGCCACCAGTGGCGAGCACCACGAGCTGCGCCCGGAACCGGTGGATCGAACCGTCCTCCAGACACCAGGCGGTGACGCCGCGGCACACGCCTTCTTCGTCCATGATCAGGTCGAGCGCGAAGTACTCGATGAAGAACTCCACGTCGTTGCGGAGGCTCTGCTGATACAACGTGTGCAGCAGCGCATGCCCGGTACGATCGGCGGCGGCGCAGGCGCGGTCCGCCGGTGGTCCGTCGCCGTACTTGGTCATGTGACCGCCGAACGGACGCTGATAGATCTTGCCGTCCTGGGTGCGGCTGAACGGCATGCCGAAGTGCTCGAGTTCGTACACCGCGGGGATCGCCTCGCGGCACAGGTACTCGATGGCGTCCTGGTCGCCGAGCCAGTCCGACCCCTTCACGGTGTCATACATGTGCCAGCGCCAGTCGTCCTCGCCCATGTTGCCGAGCGCCGCGCCGATGCCGCCCTGGGCTGCGACCGTGTGGCTGCGGGTCGGGAACACCTTGGTGATGCAGGCGGTCTTCAGCCCCGCGGCGCCCACGCCGAACGTGGTGCGCAGGCCAGACCCACCGGCGCCCACCACGACCACATCATAGGTGTGGTCGACGATGTTGTAGGCGCGCGTCGAAGGCAGAGTGATCGCGTTCATCGATGTCCTTTCCGCCTAAAGGCCCAGCCGCAGCACCGACACGCTGCAGGCCAGCGCCAGCAGCACCGCCAGCCCCTTCACCAACAGGATCGAGCCCAGTCGAAACCCGTCGTGCTCCACGTAATCCTCGATCACGACCTGGAGGCCAGCCTGGAGGTGATGAAACGTGGCGATCACCAGCGCGATCATCAACACGATAGGAAGCGGGCCAGCCATCCAGGAAACGACGTCCTCGCGGCTCGCGCCGATCATCCGCACCATGGCGCAGAGGAACCACAGCGTAAGAGGAACCAGCGCGATCGCCGTGACGCGCTGGCCCCACCAGTGGGCTGCGCCAGACCTTGCGGAACCCAGACCTCGCGCGCGGCCGAGCGGTGAACGCATGATGTCAACATGAGGGGGCTTTGCCATCTCGCCGCTCACCAGACCGCCAGGCCCACGATCCAGAGCAGCAGTGTTGCGACCACCGTCGCGATCGCCACTGCCCAGGCGGAGCGCTCATACCAGGGTTTTTCAAAGCCAAAGCCGGCATCCCACACCAGGTGGCGGATGCCGGAGAAGAAGTGGAAGAACAGCGCCACCGACCAGCCGAACAGCAGCAGCATGCCAATCGGGGTGGCAAGGAACCACTGCACTCCCTCGAACGCGTCGTCGGAGATTGCCGCCGCCACCAGCCACCAGGTCAACAACAGGGTGCCCACCGCCAGTCCGACGCCGGTGACGCGGTGGGCGATCGAGAGCACCATGCTGATCGGCCAACGGTAGACCTGGAGGTGAGGAGATAGCGGACGGCCGATCAGCTTGCCGTCGGAGTTGCGCGCCACCATCAGCGCGTCGCGTACATCTCGCAATGCTTCGCCCCATACTAGCGGCCGGCCGACTGGCCCCAGGCCGTTGCAATTGCTTACGCTTACGGGCGGAGGGGGTCAACGCGGGGCAAGGCGGGGAATCGCCTCGCGCAGGCGTCGCGCTGCGCCTGCGGCTGCCTCGACCGGGACATTGGTGAATCCGAGCACGAATCCCGGTCCGCACGCGTGCGCAACCGCCGCAGGCGATAGCGGTTCCACCGCCAGGCCGGCCGCATTGGCCGAGCTACTCAGCGCCACGTCATCGGCGCCGACCGGCAGGCGCGCGATCAGGTGCATGCCGCCCGCCTGCAGTTCGATGCTCAGCTGTTCCCCGAACTGTGCAACCAGTGCAGCTGCGAGTGCGGCACGCCGTTCAGCGTACAGGGCGCGCATGCGCCGGAGGTGGCGGGCGAAATGTCCCTCGGCCATGAAACGGGCCACAACCGACTGTGGCAGCACTGGCTGGCCCCCGTCGCTCAGCCGCGAGGCGTCGGCGAACGCGGCGACCTGCGACTCTGGCACCACCAGATAACCAAGCCGGAGGCCCGGCATCAGCACCTTGCTGAAGCTACCCGCGTATAGCACGCGGTCGTGGGCATCCAGGCTCTTCAACGCCGGCGATGGCGGTCCGGAATAGCGATACTCGCTGTCGTAATCGTCTTCCACGATCCAACCGCCTGCGGCGCTTGCCCAGGCGAGCAGGGCAAGCCGCCGCGGCAGGCTCAGCGTCATGCCGAGAGGGCTCTGATGCGAGGGCGTCACGACGGCGAGCCTCGCATCCGGTGCCAGCACCTCGCCTTCGGTCACGCACAGACCGTCAGCATCCACCCCGACTGCGACGATACCGGCGCCGGCGAGCGCCAGCGCCTGCCGCGAGAGGAAATAGCCGGGGTCTTCCAGCCAGACCCGGTCGCCTGGCCGCAGCCGCAGCCGCGCGATCAGCGCCAACGCGCCCTGGTAGCCCGCAGTCACAATGATCTGGTCCGGCGCGCAGACGATACCGCGCGAGACCGCCAGATAGGCAGCGATTGCCTCGCGCAACGGCTGATGTCCGGCAGGATCCGGATAGCTCATGGCGGCCTGCGTCAGCCGGCGCGCCTCATGCGCGGACAGACGGCACCAGAGCTTGCGGGGAAAAGCGTCGAGCGCCGGCACGCCGAGGCGGAGCAGGGGCACGCCCGATGATGGCGCGGCCCCGGCGGGATGAAGCAGCATCGGCCGCGGCGCTCGCCTGGGTAGGACAGCAGAGGCCAGGTTGGGCGAGATGATGCTGCCCGCAGGACCGCGGGTGACGACGTACCCCTCGCCAATCAGCAGTGCATAGGCGGCGTCAACCGTACCGCGCGCCACACCCAATTGGGCTGCAAGTCCCCGCGCCGACGGCAGCCGCTCGCCGGCGCCAAGCGTCCCCGATCCGACAGCGTCGCGCACCCACTGATAGATCTGCCGGTGCACCGGAACGGCTGTGCTGCGATCCAGCGAGAGGCCTTGCGATGATGGGACGCGGTTGGGCATGGCATAGCCCGATTATCCATTCTTGGCCCTCGCTGCTAGGCCATTCGCTGCATACCTGTCGGGACACGCGATCGAGGAAGAAACCAATGTTCAAGCAACGGGTCCCGCTCAATGCCGCGCCAGCGGCGTACGAAGCGGTCAGTGGTGTCGAGGCTTATATCCAGCGCTGCGGATTGGAGGCCTCGCTGATCCACCTGGTGAAGATGCGCGCCTCGCAGATCAACGGCTGCGCATACTGCCTCGACATGCACAGCAAGGACGCTCGCCGCCTGGGTGAGACCGAGCAGCGACTGTATCTACTCAACGCGTGGCAAGAATCACCGCTGTACACGGAGCGCGAGCGTGCTGCCTTGGCATGGACCGATGCGCTGACTCTGATTGCCGATACGCACGCGCCGGACGATGTCTTTGCGCAGGTCCGGGTGCAGTTCAATGACAAGGAGCTTATGGACCTGACCATGCTGATCGGCCTGATCAATCTGTGGAACCGACTGTCGATCGGGTTCCGTGCGCAGCATCCGGTCACCGTGCGGGCGGCATGACCAGGATTCTGTATGTCGCAGTCGGACCACGAAGCGAACGCTCGTGGTCGCGCCGCTACGGCGCGCAAGTGCTGGCGCGTCTGGAACGGCGCTATCCCCTTGCCACGGTGGTGCAGCGCGATCTGGCTGCGCATCCGCCGCCGATCATCGACGCGCGATTCGCCGACGCAATCCTGCGCCCCCCGGAAAGCTGGGATGCGGCGGACCGCGACGCGCTCGGCTATTCAGAGCAGGTGATCGAAGAGCTGGAAGTTGCGGACGTCGTGCTGATCTCCACGCCGATGAACAACTATACGGTGCCCGCAACCCTGAAGGCCTGGATCGACCATATCGTCCGCATCCGACGCACCTTCATCGGCACTCCGCAGGGCAAGGTCGGCCTGTTGCAGGACCGTCCGACCTATGTGGTGACGGCGGCCGGCGGCCATCACTCCGGCGAGGGGGTGGTGCAGCCGGACTTCCTAACGCCGTACCTTATCGCGATCATGGCGACGATCGGCATCCGCGACGTGCGATTCCTGTCGCTGCAAGGCGTGACCCGTGGAGCGGAGGCGGAGGCGCGCGCCGTCGAACATGCGCGCGCCACGTTGGCGACCTGGTTCGACGACCTCACTTGTTGAGCATCGTGCCGGCCAGCGTGTCGTTGGCTGTCGTGTCGAGTTGGACCGAACCGGCCTGTGCAAGAGCGGTCAGTGCCGCCCCTCCCAGGCACGGCGGATCTCGGCGGTGGTGCCGTAGAGGGGGAAGCGACCGAACAAGTCGGACAGGATGGCGCTCAGATCGCTCAGATCGCCGACATACTCGCCCAGATTGGGATCGAAGACGTTGTACTGGTGCTGAGCCTGCACGTCCTTGATCAGGGTGACGACGTTATGGAAGCCGGCGATCGCGTGGCCGCCGCCGCCCCAGAATCGCATGCTCCACGCCGCCGCACCCCCCAATGGCTGGAGGTCGCGAGAGAGGATGCTCAGGACCTCGGGCATCCGCAGGTGCGTGTGCATGATTGTGGTCTGATGGTCGAAATCCAGGCCACCGCTCTGGCCAACAGTGGAGCGCGCATCCTCCGGTCCGACGTGTCCCCGCAGCACGCCGTAATTCTGCTGATAGGCGAGGATCTCGGCTCTCCGGCTTAACAGATCCTGCAGCCGCTGCGCCGCCGGTTGTTCGTTGTTGGTCTTGATCAGCCGCAGCCAGACGTCGCAGGCGGCGACGCAGACGCCCTTTTTGAGGACGGGATCGGTGACCCCTTGCAGCAGCTGTTTGCGCTGGGAGAAGGAATGCAGAGTATACACGGTCAGGCTCCGACCATTGTGCTCATGGACCCTATCCAGCGCCGGTTACAATTCGCAATGCAAATCGTCCGTCTGGCGGTCGCGTCGGAGGGCGAATCCACCCTGGCTGGATTCGCCCATTGAACCAATAAACACTGGCGCACTTCACCCATCCCACGGAGTCCGGCGTGCGCTTCCTTCCGCTTCTCCTGGCCCTGCTGTGGGCGTTGCCCGTCGCAGCGCAACCTCGTGAGCTGACATTCGGTGCGGATGCCAAATCCAACGCGCCGTACGCGTTCGCCGATCCGGCGGACACGACCAGGTTGATCGGGTTCGAGAAGGAGATCATCGATGCTGTTGCCACACGCATGGGCCGCAGCGCGCGGCTGGTGCAGAACGACTGGGAGGCGCTGATTCCCGGATTGAACCGTGGCCTCTACGACGTGGTGATGAACGGACTGGAGATCACGCCGGAGCACGAGCAGGCCGTCGATTTCTCGATCCCCTACTATACCACCTTCGAGCAACTGGCGGTTCGGGCGGGCGATTCCTACCACTCACTGGCCGACCTGGAGGGTCACAAGGTCGGCACGCTGAAGGCATCGCTCGGCGAGCGCATCCTGCAGGACGCGCGCAGCGTCGATGTCGTCGGCTATGATGAGGAGACCGACGCCTATAGCGACCTGGCCATCCGGCGGGTTGATGCGGTGCTGCTCGACTATCCGATCGCACTTTATTACGCGACGCCGAACCCGGCGCTTCGACTTGTCGGCGAACCGATCGGGCGGATCCGCTATGGGATCGCGATGCGGAAGGGCGACGCCGCACTGCGGCAGCAGATCGACCAGGCGTTGAAGGATGTGATGGCGCGCGGCGAACTGCGCCGTATCCTGGAACGCTGGAACCTGTGGACGCCGACAATGGCGACCGAGCTGGACGACTTCACACCCTCTGCGACGCAGCCGGTGATGCACCAGTATTTTCTCCGGCAGACCGCTCCGGCCAGCACCTGGCGTGCGCTGTTCCAGCGCTACGTGGGCTTCCTGCCACTGCTGGCGCAGGCGGCCGTCGTTACGCTGGAAGTGTCGGTGCTCGGCATGGTCGTGGCGATCATCGTCGGCCTCTGCCTTGCGATCGCGCGCCGCTATGGCACGCGGATCGTTGCCACGATCGCGGTGGGGTATATCGAAACGATCCGCGGCACGCCGCTGCTGATCCAGATCCTGTTCGTGTTCTACGGACTGCCGAATATCGGCATCAAACTGGATCCGTTCGTTGCCGGGGTTCTGGCGCTCGGCCTGAACTATGCCGCGTATGAAGCAGAGAACTATCGGGCCGGCCTGGATGCCATACCGCGCGGACAGTTCGAGGCGGCAGTGGCGCTGGATCTGAGCCAGGCGCAGGCGCTGCGGCTGGTGATCGTGCCGCAGGCGTTCCGTATCGTCATTCCGGTGATGACCAACGACTTCATTTCCCTGCTGAAGGACTCGTCGCTGGTTTCCGTGATCACCATGGCGGAGCTGACCCGCACGTACGAGCAGCTGTCCACCACCTATTACGACTACTTTGGCACCGGCCTACTGGTTGGCACGGTGTACCTGCTGATAGGGTTGCCGTTCGTCCGGCTGGCGCGCTGGACCGAGCGCCGGCTGAACGTCGATACCTGGGTCAGGCGGCCTGTTTCGTCAGCATCCGCTGCGCGATGAGCGTCTCGGCGATCTGCACCGCGTTCAGTGCCGCACCCTTCCGCAGGTTGTCGGACACGCACCAGAACGACAGGCCGTGCGGCACCGTCGGGTCCTTGCGGATGCGGCTGACATACACCGCGTCTTCGCCGGCGGATTCCAGCGGCGTGACGTAGCCGCCGTCCTCGCGGACATCGACCACTTCGATGCCGGGTGCCTCACGCAGGCAGGCGCGCGCCTCGCCGGCGGTGACCGGATCGTGGAACTCGACAGTGACCGACTCACCGTGGCCGATGAACACCGGCACCCGCACACAGGTGGCAAACACCGCAATGTTCGGATCGAGGATCTTCTTGGTCTCGACCACCATCTTCCATTCTTCCTTGGTCGAGCCGTCGTCGAGGAATTTGTCGATATGCGGGATGCAGTTGAACGCGATCTCCTTGGTGAACTGCTGCGGCTGCGAGGATTCGTACACGAAGGACGACTTGGTGTGGTTGAACAGTTCGTCCATCGCCTCTTTCCCTGCGCCGGACACCGACTGGTAGGTCGAGACCACCACCCGCTTGATCCTGAACTGGTCGTGCAGCGGCTTCAGCGCCACGACCATCTGGATGGTCGAGCAGTTCGGGTTGGCGATGATGTTGCGCTTGCCGTAGTTGCGCAGGGCCTGCGGGTTCACCTCGGGCACCACGAGCGGGATGTCGGGCTCCATGCGGAACTGGCTGGTGTTGTCGATCACCACGCAGCCGGCCGCCGCCGCCCGTGGCGCATGGATGGCGGAGACCGAGGCGCCGGGCGAGAACAGGCCGATGTCCCAGCCGGCGAAGTCGAAGGTCTCCAAGTTGCGGATCTTGAGGACCTGCTTCTCGCCGAAGGAGACCTCCTGGCCGGTGGAACGGCCGGAGGCGACTGCCGCCACCTCGTCGACCGGGAATTGGCGCTCGGCGAGCGTCTTCAGCATCTCCCGACCGACGGCTCCGGTGGCTCCTACGACTGCGACCCTGTAGCCCATCTGGCAGCTCCTGTTTTCGGTCGGGGGTATTAGGTCACGCGCTATCTCGGGAGCAAGGGCCCCGGGGCTGCTGGCGGCAAGTGGACCACCGTCCGGCCGTGCTGCTCGGTCCGCGGATAGGCCGCATTGATGGCCGCGCTGACCTCAGATGTGTATCGGCTGTCATACAACTGCTCGCCGGGATGTCCCGTGGTAATCACGAAGGCGAACTTGTGCTGTTTGATCATGGCCATGAATGGGGCCTGATCCCACACACCCGTGGCGGCGAGTTCCGCGAAAATCGCTGGTTCCCAGGGAACCGACCTTCCTGCCCGCATCAGCAGGATCATGTCATCTGAGATGACCGGTCCGGATGCCGTTCTCACCTGGTCAACCAAAGCCCTAAGCTCTGGCACCGCGGGGGGCGTGACCCGTGCAGGGGCAGGCCGGACTGGCAGGACGGCAACTTGGAGCAACAATGCAGCCATGACGCATACCGCCGGCAACGGTCGCTCGGTGCAGCCAGCCAGCAAAGGAGTGATGAACACACCAATCAGGACGCTCCAGGCGCACATCCATTCGATGAAGTAATTGATCGTTGCCCCAGACTTACCCACGGTGACGAGCATCGCGGTGGTGAGTACGAAATAGAGTGCGAATATGGCGGGTATGAGCTGGCGCTGTTCTCGAAGTACGCGGACGCCCGAACCCGTCACCACGCGGCAAACACTGACCACGCCGGCCACGGCGAAGAGGAAATAAAGTCCGTGCATTCCCTGCTGCGCCGTCCGCAAGATCGTCAGAGGCAAACTATATCGATTGATGTTGTAAAGCAGGACGTGGTGTAGGAAGCCTCCGTCCGTTTGCCACTCCAGCAGAACCAGCGCCGCGACGGCGAGCGCCGCGCCAACGCCCGCGGCCTTGATTGTCTGTTTGGGGTTTATCAGGAAGAGCGGCGGCAATGTTGCAAGCGGCGCCGCGATTTCTGTCTGCTTGGTATAGATAGCCAGGACAAACAGAGAGACCGCGCCGTACAGAAGACGTGGTCGATCCAGCGATTGGATAGCGCAAAAGACGCCCAGAAAGCTGAGCGCGACCGCGAACATGTCCACACGCATCAAGGGCGCGCAGATTACGACCGGCACATAGGAGAACGTGATCAGGCCGGCAATCGCCGCGCCTACAACACTCGCCGTTGGTCCCGAGTCACGACGCACGGCGCGATGAGTGAGCGCGGCGACGAGCAATCCGGTGAGTAGCGCGGAGGCCACTGAAAGGGCACGGCCGGCCACCAACCAGTCCACGCCGAGGCTGGCGATCGCTCGTACCGCCAAGTGGTAGACAGGTGGGTAATGGAAGACGATGTAGGGGAACCGGGCGATATCACCGTACATAAGCGGCGAAGGGATCAGCAACGCCTGCTGCCAGACGATGCCCTCGCCATAGTCAAGGCCGAACGGGTAGCGCAGCGATGTCAGCCAGAAATCCAGTACGGCCGCGAAGTGGAGTACCAGAACGCCAAGCAGTGATGCGCCGGCTGCGTATACGCCGACGAATACCGGTGGCCATCGCAACGCCGGCAGGAAGCGCACTACGCTGGCGTGATGGTCGTCCATGGGCGGAGGCTCTATCGCCGTGGCCTGGCGCGGATCAGCATCTGCTTGCCCAATGGTTTGACCGGCGAAGCAAGATAAGCGCGGATAAGCCACGGAGAGACCGGCATCCGCGACTTGACCGTCAACGGCATGAATTTCGGTGCAACATGGAATACGTCGAAGTCGTGTGCCGCCAGGAAGTCGGATAGGCCGATATGAGTGTAGACAGCGATATGCGTGTAGTCGTCGAAGTATTCGCGGTAGGCGTAACGATAATTGGGCTGTAAGATTGTCAACTCGCCGTTGGCTGACAATTTGCGCCGCAGCGACGCCAACACGGCGGCGAAGTCTGCCTGTGTCACATGTTCGAACACATTGCTGGCAAAGGCGAAGTCAACCGAGCCGTTTTCCAGAAACTCCAGATCCCTGACATCGCCGACAACGGTTTCCACTGCATGGTCGATGAAGTGCGGGAAATCGGGCCACATATCGACCGCAATGCGTCGCCCGGCGACCACGTTGTTGATGAAGTTGCCATAGCCGCAGCCCAGATCGAGCACGCAGGCATCGGTCGGGACCAGCTTGCTGAAGTAGTGATTCCACAACGTTCGCCACAGCACGTCGCGCCGTGGATCCAGCGTCAGGCGCGATCCATGATAGCCGGAGTTCAGCAGGAGACGCGTCTCCAGCCCACAACGATACCCAGCATCATGCGACAACCGACGCGCAAGGCTCGCCAGTTGCTGGTGTTGCCTCCCTTGCTGACACCAACGCGCGGATGGAAGGTGATCGGGCATTCCACGACGGCAAGATCGCTTTGCAGCGCCAAGTCGAGCAGGTGAGCGTTGAATTCCAGATTGACCGCTGGATTCAGGCGAGGCAGGAGCCTCTGCACGGCGCGACGTCGGCAAAGCTTATAGGTGGTCCCGACGTCCGTGATGGTGCTGCGCCCCAGATGCTTAGCCTCCAGCAGCTTGCCCACAAAGATGTTGCCATAATACATGAACGTGCTGAGCTGTGTTGCGCGTTGGCGGAGCGGCTCCACGGTTCGTGTGCCATTCACAATGTCTGCATGTGGTGCATAGACCAGCAGCTTGTCGAGGTCATCGGCGCGAAAGGTCTGGTCGCCTTCACAAAGGACGACCAACTCTGTGGCGTCATGCGCCGTGGCCTCGCTCAAGCAGCGCCAGACGCAATGGCCGTAGCCCTGGCGAGATTCATTCACTCCGATGGCGCCTGCTGCCCGGGCGCGCTCTAGCGTCGCATCGGTGCTGTTGTTGCTGACGACGATGACGTTCCTGACCAGCGGATGGCGCAGGAAATCCTGCACTGCCAGGCCAATGCTGAGCTCATCGTTGTAAGCCGTAAGCGCGACCGTGACGTGCCGGTCCTCGATCGGATCGAAGCAATCTGTCATTGCCCGCCGTTTGATCGGGAACAGGAGCAACAGATCGGCCAAGATCAGCAGGACGCCTGCAACGATGGGAACGCCGCTGTACCAGACGATCCATACATTGATGGGCAGCAGCAGATTGTTGAAGCCCAGCAGAAATCGGGGGACCACCATCGCCACGCCAAACAGGTACATCGCGAGGCCGACGCAGAAGCAGAGCACGCCGTACATCAGCAATGGTAGACATGCGCACCTGGTCAGGAGGCGGCTTGCCATTCCGGCAATCGGCGACGCGGCTGGTGCGATCGAGACGGGCGGCATCCTGCCTCCTGGTCGTGCCCGGGATGTAGTCGGTCACAGGTTGCGAAGCAGTTTCGGTGGCTGGCGTCGCTTGGAGCCGGCAGAGTGGCAGGGCACATGCTGGGTTGCTGGCGAGAGTCCGGACAGCTGGGAGGAAGATGACTGTGGAATACCGATTTGTCGGCAACTCTGGGCTGCGCGTGTCGGCCGTCGGCCTGGGTTGCAACAATTTTGGGCGGCGGATCGACTACGCCGCATCAGTTCCGGTGGTGCACAAGGCGCTGGATCTCGGCATCACGCTGTTCGACACGGCTGATGTCTATCGCAGCGACATCGGCGGGTCGGAGGAGTTTTTGGGCCGCGCGCTCGGAGCGCGGCGCAAGGATATCGTGCTGGCAACGAAGGTCGGGATGCCGATGGAGTACGGGCGGCGGGGTGCATCGCGCCACACGATCGTTGCCGGGGTGGAGGCAAGCCTGCGGAGGTTGAACACCGACTGGATCGATCTGTATCAGCAGCACCAGCCGGACCCGCTGACCCCCATCGAGGAGACACTGCGTGCCTTCGATGATCTGGTACGTGTCGGGAAGGTTCGCCACATCGGGTGCTCTAATTTGCGGGCCTGGGAGGTGGTGGAAGCACGCTGGACGTCACGCTCACTTGGGCTGGCACCGTTCGTTTCGTGCCAGAACGAGTATAGCCTGTTGATGCGCGATGCCGATTGGGAACTGCTGCCGATGATGCAGGCACATGGCATGGGTCTGTTGCCCTATTATCCGCTCGCGAGCGGCGCACTCACCGGCAAATACCGGCGCAATGTGCCTATGCCGGAAGGCGCCCGGCTCACCGTGCATGGGGCCCGCTATGGCGACCGGTTCCTCAATGATACGAACTGGCCGATTGTCGAAGCGTTGCAGACATTCGCCGAGGCGCACGGACACACCCTGCTGGAGCTTGCCTTCAGTTGGCTGGCGGCGCGGCCGTGCGTCGCCAGCGTTATCGCCGGCGCGACCAGGCCCGAGCAGGTGGAGGCGAATGTGCGAGCGGTGACCTGGGCGCTATCGGGGCAGGACCTACGCGAGGTCGATCGGATTACGCGCCGGTGAGGTCCTGCGCATCACCCGCTTCCTGACGTGCGCGCATCGCGTCTTCCCAGTGACGACCGTCGAACGGACGGGGTCTTACCGCTTCCACGTCGACGCCATCCAGGCATCGGACATTGACGCTGATGCCGTCCGGCGAGGAACGCGGCGTATAGAACGAGTGGATGCCGCAGTGCCGGCAGAAGGTGTGCTTCGCGACACCCGTGCCAAACTTGTAGGTGGTAATGGCATCCTCGCCGCGGAGCAGTTCGAAGCGGTCGCGCGGGACCACCATGTGCAGGATGCCCTTCATGGTGCAGACCGAGCAGTTGCATTCCGAGATCAGGTTGAGATCGCCCTGCACGCGGAATCGGACCTGGCCGCAATGGCAGCCGCCCTCGTAGGTTTGCATCATGTCGGGCCTCCTGTGACTTTCCCGCGACGGTATCATGGACCGCAACCTCCGGCCATTGTGCAACTCGCGGAGCAGGTCACCGTGCGTGAAGGCAAGGTGGTGTCACGCGGCACGGCGGGCCTTTTCCTCCCGATAGAGGGCGAATTCCTCGGCGAAGGCGCGCGCGACGCTCTCTCGCTTGGCGAGGCGCTGAAAGTAGTCCTGCACGGCCGGCCAATTCGACAGGTCCACGCCGGCAAAGCGCGCCCAGTTCAGCACAACGGCGAGATACGCATCGGCCACGGTGAACTGATCGAGCAGATACTCGCGACCCTGCAGGTGCGCGTTCAGATAGGCGAAGCGCTGGGCGACCTTGCCCGTCGCGTAGTGCTTCGCGCCATCGACACTGCGCGGGTCCAGCAAGGGGCTGAAGACGAGCTTGTGCAACTCCGACGTGATGAAGCCGAGCCATTGCTGGAGCCGATACCGCGGCATCCCGCTCTGCGGGGCAAGACCAGAGTCGGGGTATTGATCCGCGACGTACTGCAAGACCGCGGGGTTTTCGGTCAGCAGCTCACCGGAGTCCGTACGTAGAACAGGGACCTGGCCCATCGGGTTGATGGTGAGGAAATCCGTGCCGTCAGCCACGCGCTTTGCCTTGTTGTCGACCTGAAGGAAATTCGCCGGCGCCCCGGCCTCATACAGCGTGATGCGCGTCGCCATCGAACAGGCGAGCGGTGCGAAATACAGGTCCATGACGTCCTCCTTTGGTTGATTTTTGTACCATAATGTCGGAAATTCGGGGTGGTCAAGGATTTTATCCGATATGGTACAGAAAGAATCCGCCAGGCGTGGCCGGCCCCGTTCGTATGATCCGGACACGGCTCTGGCTCAGGCGATGACTGTGTTCTGGAGGGCCGGCTACTCCGGCACGTCGCTGGACGACATCACGGCCGGCACCGGGCTGAATCGGCCGAGCCTGTACGGCGCGTTCGGCGACAAGCACGCGTTGTATCTACAGACGCTGGAGCGATACTGGCAGGCCGGACGCGCGGGCCTCGCTGAGGCATTGTCGCGGGACGTGCCGCTGCGCGAGGCGTTGCGGCGCGTCTATGAGCGTGCGCTGTCACTGTATCTGCCGAGCGACGACGGCGCACGCGGCTGCTTCCTGATCGGTACGGCGTTGACCGAGGCGGCGCTGGACGCGGATGTGCGCAAGCTGCTGCGCGATGCGTTGCACGATTTCGACAGTGCGTTCGAGGAGCGTATCCGCTATGCGCGCGAACAGGGCCAGTTGCCGCGGAATGTCGACACCGCTGGGCTGGCACGGATGGCATCCGCAGCACTGCACACGCTCGCCATACGGAGCCGCATGGGAGAGCCGCGCAAGATGCTGGAGGCGACCATCGACGCGGCTCTCGACCTGATCTGCGGGACGACTAGACCTGAAGGGTCTCGGCGCCCTCGGCCGGCTCCAGTTCGCACGCATTCACCGTCATCGAAAGCAAAGCGTAGTAGCCGATCGCACCGGTAAGCTGGATGAACTCGTCGTCGCCAAAGCGAGAGCGGATCGCGTTGGCTGTGGCATCGTCTATCCGATGCTTGCGCAGAAGCTGGCGCGTGAAGTCGATGATCTGCGCGTCCTCGGGCGGTACGTCACGGGAGTGGTTCTCACGGATGGCGGTGATCGTGGATGCCGGCACACCGAGACGACGGGCGCCTCCGGTCTGCGCGCCCCAGACGTAGAGGGCGTCGTATTCGCGAGCGACAGTCATGGCCGCCAGCACACGAACACGCATGTCGAGCGATCCCTCGAACCGCACATACGCGCCGAGATGCGCGATGCGGCCAGCGATGTCCGGCGAATGCAGGAACATGGTGAACGGGCCTTGCACCGCGCCTCGACTGACGACGATGGAGTCAAAGGTCGCTTGGTCTTTGGCAGAGACCTGATCCTTACGGGTGATGGACGGCAGGCGGGGCATGGTTACCTCCGTATGGGTTGGTTATTCGTTCCCCAATCGTCATCCCGACACGCAGGCAGGAACGTGCCGTCTGTGTTGATGGCCGGGGTCAAGCGCTGCCACGACGATGAGGGATAGTCGTCAGGCCGTCAGGCCTTGCCCACGCTGGCGAAGTAGAGCTTTGGATCAGCGGCACGCACATGCGCCTCGGGCAGACCCAGCTCGCGCCGTACGATGTTGGTTCCTTCCACCATGGAGACACACTTGTAGTGTGCAATACGTCTGCTGAGGCCTTCACGGCCGAAGCCGCAATCGGTGGTGACCACCAGTTGTTCGGCCGGGATGAATTCCAGCGCGCGCCGGATCAGTCCGGCGACGTATTCCGGTGGTTCCACCACGGTGTTGCAGTGGTTCACGACGCCGATGCCGATCTTCTTGTCGGTCTTGTACTTGCCGAACAGATGCAGGTCGCGGCCGTCGCTGCTGGCGCATTCGAAGGTGAGAACGTCGCAGTTGAGCTGGAGCAAATATGGCAGCGCGCGTTCGTAGCTCGGCACTTCCCAGTACACACGTTGCTGGTTCGGATTTCCCCAGCAGGTGTGTACCCAGATCTCGGCGTTTACGCCGACAAGCTGACGGTTGAAAGCTTCCGTCAGGAACTGGAGTTCTTCGTCCGTGCAGTCGGGACGGGTGGACCGGCCGTGATGCGGCGGCTCCTCCACCTGGATCAGCGGACAGCCAGAGTCGGCCATCTCTCGGAACTCGGCGTTCATGATGTCGCACAGGTCGAGCACGAGCTGGCGATCATCCTGGTAGAATTCGTTCCACAACATGCTGGCGAGCGCCGGCGCGCAGATGGCGCCGAACTTTACTGGCCGATCGGTCATGCGCTGCGCGACCTGCCAGATCGCGGTGTATTCCAGCGGGCCTCGTTCGAGCTTCTGCTTCACGATGCCGGGCTGATAGGCTTCCTGCACTTCCCAAAGGATCTTGCCCGGACGCAGGCCGTGACGGCTCATCCAGCCACGCGAGGTGTCGCGATGACCCTCGATGCCCTTGATCCGCTCGATCGGATAGAAGAACCACGATTTGCCGCCGACAGCGAGGTCGAAGCGACTGTCACCATCCGTGACAATGTCCAGTCCCGCCGCTTCCTGTGCGTTGATGATCGAGGCGACAGCGTCGAGGTATTGTTCGCGGAACAGGGATTCGCCCAGCGCAGACTTGAAGGAGCGGCCGTCGAGGCTGAGATCGAACCACAACGGACGCGGATACGAGCCGGTGATAGCCGTCGGCAGCATCATGTTCTGCGTGACTGTCAGCATGGTTACCTCCCACTCCCTTCAATTGAACATCAGCACTGTGCGGGCGACCTCACCGGCCTTCATGGCGCGGAAGGCGTCGTTGATGTCGCCGAGCTGGCCGCGGCGGCTGATCATCGAATCGAGATCGAGGCGGCCCTGACGATAGAACTCAAGGTAATTCGGGATGTCGGTGCGGAACTGATTAGAGCCCATGCGCGAGGTCTGCACCCTGCACTCTGGCCGGATCGCCATCCAGGGGAACTCGATCGTGGCATCCGGCGGCAGCACGCCGACAATCGTTGCGGTACCTCGCACGGCAAGGCTTTCGATCGCCTGGCGGCAGAGCTTTGCGATTCCCACCGCCTCGAACGCGTGATCCACGCCAAGACCCTTGGTCAGGGCGCGCACGGCCTTCACCGCATCGTCCTGCGTCGCATTCACCGTGTGCGTCGCGCCAACGCCTTTCGCCATCTCCAGTTTGGAGTCGAACTGGTCTACCGCGATGATCTGCCGCGCGCCGCCAATGCGCGCGCCCTGCACGATCGACAGCCCGACACCGCCACAGCCGAACACGGCGACCGTCTGCCCCGCTTGCAAACCAGCGCTTCGCAGGGCGGCGCCGACGCCGGTCAGCACGCCGCAGCCAACCAGCGCGGCGCGATCCAGCGGGATTTCCGGTTCGATCCGCACCAGGGAATTTTCGTGCAGCAGCATGTGGCTCGCATAGCTGCCGATCGCGGCGAAGCTGCGGAACGGCTTGCCGTTCTGCGAGATGCGAGGCGTTGCATCCTCGGCTCGTGCCACGAAGTTGCCGGTGCAAACGTTCGGATGGCCGCTCAGGCATTGCGGACAGGTGCCACAGAAGCCGGACAGGCAGGCGACCACGTGATCGCCGACACGCAGCGAGGTAACGTCCGTGCCCACCGCCTCGACGACGCCCGCCCCCTCGTGGCCCAGCACGAACGGCCGGTCGAGCGGAAAACGCCCCAGCCCGTCCACGACATGCAGATCGCTGTGGCAGACACCGGTCGCGACGGAACGCACCAGCACTTCGCGGCCCCACGGCTTGTCGAGGTCCACCGTTTCAATCGTGAGTGGTTCGTGGACCTTGCGGAAAACCGCGGCCGTCGCTTGCATGGTGTCCTCCGATAGCGGAATTTGGCCGGAGGTTAACGCACATCCGGAGAACGCACCAATGGCGGCCGCGCCGCTTCTGTTCACGCCCATCACCCTGCGCGGTGTTACTGCGCGTAATCGCCTCGTCGTTTCGCCGATGTGCCAGTACGTCTCCGTGGATGGTGCGCCGACCGACTGGCAGTTCGTGCATTTCGGCCGCTATGCGATGGGCGGCGCCGGCATCGTGTTCGGCGAGGAAACCGCCGTGGAAGCACGCGGCCGCAAGACCTATCATTGCGCCGGAATCTGGAACAATCACCAGGTCAAGGCGTATCGCCGGGTCACCGACTTCATCAGGGAAATGGGCGCGGTTCCGGCGATCCAGCTTGGGCACTGCGGTCGCAATGCCGGTTCGCATGGCGCGATGGAGGAGTGGCGCGCGCTGGATGATAGCGACGCGCGGTCCGGCATGCCGCCATGGCGAGGTCTTGCGCCAAGTCCGCTGCCGGCGCGCCGTGGTTTTCCCGTGCCGATCGAGATGGATCGCGATGACATCCGCACCGTGCTCGGCTCATGGCGTGAGGCGACGAAGCGCGCGACCGATGCTGGATATGACATATGCGAAATCCATGGCGCGCATGGGTACCTGATCCACCAGTTCCTCTCGCCGGTGGCCAACAAGCGCACGGATGAATATGGCGGATCGCGCGAAAACCGCATGCGGTTTGCCCTGGAGGTGGCCGAGACGGTGCGGGCGGCGTGGCCAAAGGACAAGCCGCTGTTCTTCCGCGTCTCGGCGGTGGATGGCAAAGGCGGGCTATGGGGCCTGGACGATACGGTGGCGCTGGCGCATGGACTGAAGGAGCGCGACATCGACCTGGTGGACTGCTCGTCCGGTGGGATCAGCGGCGATTCCGATATGGCGATCGTGCCGCGCGTGCCGGGCTACCAGGTGCCTTATGCCAGTCGGGTGCGCCGTGAGGTTGGCATCAAGACGATCGCGGTGGGGCTGATCACCGAACCGAAGCACGCCGAGGCGGTGCTGCAGGAAGGCCATGCCGATCTGGTGGCGATGGCGCGTGAGTTGATGGTGCATGCGGACTGGCCGTTGCGTGCGGCCAGGGAGCTGGCCGAGGGCGATCACTATGATCTGATGGCGCCCTCGATCGCACATCGAATCCGGCGCCGGGATGAGCAGGCGGTCGCATATGCGCCTGGCAGTGCGGTGGAGATCCCGATCGCGGCTGACAGGTCGGAGCAGTATCGCTGGCAGGCCACGTAGGGCTGTCATTGACACGATGCGCATCTTGATTGGCTGCGCCTGATCGCCCAGAGTCGCGTCACGGAGAGAACGCCAAGACACTGTGTCAGTCGCGACCACAGTCACGCTGCTGGAGCGCACACCGCATCGCGGCATGATCACCGCGTGCATCATCTGCGCGACACTCCTGCAATCGCTCGACCAGACCATCGCCAATGTGGCGTTGCCCTACATGCAGGGCAGCTTCTCGGCCAGCTACAACGAGATCACCTGGGTGCTGACCACCTATATCACCGCCGCGGCGATCATGACCGCGCCGGTGGGCTGGCTCGCCGCGCGCTTCGGGCGCAAGCGGCTGTTCGTGACGTGTATCATCGGCTTCACGATCACCTCAATGCTATGCGGCGCGGCGCAGTCGCTTGAACAGATCGTGCTGTTCCGATTGATGCAGGGCGTGTGCAGTGCGGCGTTGGTGCCGCTGTCACAGGCGATCCTGTTCGACATTTATCCAATCGAGAAGCGCGGCTTTGCCATGGCGGTGTGGGGCATGGGCGTGATGATCGGCCCGATCCTCGGTCCGACCCTCGGTGGCTATCTGACCGAGATATACAACTGGCGCTACGTGTTCTACATCAACCTGCCGTTCGGCGTGCTAGCCACCCTCGGGCTGATCCTGTTCATGCACGAGTCGGACGGCGATCGCCGTCTGCGCTTCGACTGGCTGGGCTTTGCGGTGCTGAGCATCGGCATTGGCGCGTTGCAGATGATGCTGGATCGCGGCAACGATCAGGACTGGTTCACATCACACGAGATCATCATCGAGGCGGTGCTGGCCGGCCTCGGCACCTACCTGTTCCTCGTGCACATGGCCTGGGCGCCCAAGCCGCTGATCCGGCCCGTGCTGTTCCGCGATGTGAACTTCTCCGCCGGACTGGTGTTGATGTTCGCTGTCGGCACCATCCTGGTGTCCTCGATCGCGCTGATGGCGCCATGGCTGCAGACGCTAGGCAATTATCCGGTCGCCACCGCTGGGCTGCTGATGGCGCCGCGCGGTATCGGCAACCTGTTCACCATCGTCCTGTGCGGGCGGCTGGTGACGTGGGTTGACCCACGCTACCTGGTGGGCGTCGGCATCCTGATCCAGTGCTGGTCGTTCTGGACGATGACCGGCTGGACTCCGGACGTATCAGTCCAAGAACTGGTCATCACCATCATGATCCAGGGCGCTGGCCTGGGCCTTGTATTCACGCCGTTACAGGTCCTTGCCTTCGCCACGTTGGCACCAAGCCTTCGCACCGAAGGCGCCGCTCTGTTCAGCCTGGGGCGCAACATCGGCGCGGCGATCGGTGTTTCCGTGACCACGTCGCTGATCGCGCACAACGCCCAGGCGCTGCACGAGATCATTGGCGCATCGGTCAACCCATTCAATCGAGCCCTGCAAATGATCGGCGCGGTGAACCCCTGGATGAACCCAGCACACCGTCACGGCGCAGCGATGCTTGACCAGATGGTCAATCACCAGGCGCAGATCATCGCCTACATCAACGACTACGTGCTGATGATCTTCACCACGGCGCCGGCGCTGCTGCTGCTGTTCCTGATGCGCCGGCCGCAGCACGCTCCGGCAGCCAAACTGGTGCAGGCGAGCGAGTAACGCAACAGGGCTGGTTCGTCATGCCGTTGCTTGGCCACGACGTCCACATCCCTTTCAGTTGAATTAGAGACGTGGATGCCGGGCCTGCCTCCGGCATGACGCTGAACCAGCGGTCAGTCTACGCGCTCGCCGCGTCGAGCGCGGCGATGTCAGCTGCACTCAGCTCCAGTTGCGCGGCCTTGATGATGTCCTGCAACTGATCGACGCTCGTGGCGCTGGCGATTGGCGCCGTCACACTGGGGCGCGCGATCAGCCAGGCCAGCGCAACCTGGGCCGGTGTTGCCTTATGGCCTGCGGCGACCTGGTCGAGCGCCTTCAGCACCGCGAAGCCGCGCTCGTTCAGATACTTCTTCACGCCGCCGCCGCGCGGGCTTTTGCCGAGATCCGCCTCCGAGCGGTACTTGCCGGTCAGGAAACCCGCCGCCAGAGCATAGTAGTTGATCACGCCGACCTGCTCTGCCTTGCACACCGGTTCCAGCTCGGCTTCGTAGGCCGGCCGCTCCACGAGATTGTAGTGCGGCTGCAGCGATTCATAGCGCGGCCAATCATGCGCCTTGCTGACCTCCAGCGCGGACTTCAACCGGTCGGCGGTGAAGTTGGAGGCGCCGAGCACACGCACCTTCCCCGCCTTCACCAGATCGGCGAATGCCTGCATCGTCTCTTCCTGCGGTGTCTCCGGATCGTCGCGATGCGCCTGATACAGATCGATCACGTCGGTCTGCAGACGCTTCAGCGAAGCATCGACCTCTTTCATGATCCAGGCGCGCGACAGGCCCTTGTCGCCGGAGCCCATCTGGCTGCCGACCTTGGTGGCGATGATCACATCGTCACGCTTGCCGCGCTTCTTCAGCCAGTTGCCGATGACGATCTCCGACTCGCCGCCCTGATGCCCGCGCGCCCACACGGAATAAACATCCGCCGTGTCGATCGCATTGAGCCCGGCATCCATGCAGGAATCGAGCAGCCTGAACGAAGTCGTCTCATCGGCTGTCCAGCCGAACACATTGCCGCCGAACATCACCGGCGGGAGCGAAATGTTGGAACGCCCCAGCTTACGCTTATCCATCGTGGTCTCTCCCCTTGCGCGCGTCGTTCAGGACCTACGCCACCAGATCCTGCTGCGCCTTCGGATCATAGTTCGCGTCGTACCAGTATTCCTGCCAGGCCGCATACGTGATCGGCGGCCAACGTGGCGGATTGTCCGGCCCCGTACAGGTGGGCAGGCAGGCGATCTCCCAATCGAATTGCGGCCCGAGGAAGAACGGAATGGCATAGCGATGCCGGCCCACCGGCGGCAAAGCACGATGGGGTGTGGATTTGAAGCGGCCATTCGTCCAACGCTTCATCATGTCGCCGGAATTGACCGCGAACGAGCCAGGAACGTAGGGCACGTCGAGCCAGTCGCCTGACTCCGTGCGGACCTGAAGGCCAGGCACCTCGGTCTGCGCCAGGAACGTCATGAAGCTGCTGTCGGTGTGTGGCGCGATGCCGAATTGGTTGGCGGCAGCCTGCACCGGCGGATAGTGCGACAGGCGCAGCGTGAACTGGCTTTCGCTGAATGCTTCGTCGAACCAGTCTGGCGAAAGATTCAACGCCACCGCCAGCGGCGCCAACATGCGGCGGGCTAACGTGTCCAGAGTGTCCGCGTATTGCAGCGCGCGGCCGCGGAAGCGCGGCAGCACGGATTCATCCGGCCATACATTGGCGCCGACAAAGCGCCTGCCGGATTGCCGCAACGGATTGTCCAAACCACGTTCGCGCTTGATGAAGAACGCCTCGTTCAGGTCCGGCTTGTCGTTCTTGTTGACGTCAGAGGTCCATACCGCATAGCGGCTCATCGCCATGTAGCCGTTGTTGTGCTCATTCAGTTTCAGTGCCAACTTGTCCGGCATCGGCAGATCGTGCAGGCGGCGCGCCTCGGCAAAGGTCTGGTCGATCAATGCCTGCGGCACATCGTGGCCGGTGATCACCATGAAACCCACGGTGGTCAGCGCATCGTGGAACCGCCGCGCCAGATCGCCCAGCGCGCCGGGGCGGCCAGCCAAATGGTCGGCGACGTCGATGACCGGAATCGCTTCTGCCATGGGCGCCTCCTTGCGCCGCGATATTATGCAGACGGGCGCGCAGATGACCAAATGGCGCTCAGTAGTACCCGCTGCCGCCATTCACGTGGATGGTCTGGCCGGTGATGAAACCACCGTCGTCGCTGACCAGGAACAGGCAGGTCGCAGCGATCTCGTCCACATGGCCTTGACGACCGAGCGGAATGCCGGCCGCGTTTGGCACCCGGCCCTGATACCACTCTGGGTTAGCTCGCTGCGTGTCGATACTTCCGGGCGAAACGACGTTCACGCGGATATTCGTCGGCGCGAACTCGCTGGCGAGACCACGCGCAAAGCCGACCAGGCCCATCTTTGCGGCCGAGACGTGTGCGCGCCCGCTGCCGCCGACGAAGGCGCCCTCGCCGGTGAAGAACAGGATGCGGCCGTACTGGTGCTTCACCATCGAATCGATGACAGCGCGGGTGAGATAGACCGCGCCATCCAGCACAACGCTGCGCACATGTTCCCAGTCCTGCTGCGTCAGTTCGGTGAATGGCTTGTGCGGGCGGATGGCGGCGTTGTTGATCAGGATATCGACGCGACCGAATTCCGACAGGGCTTTTCCCGCCATCGCCTCGACCTGGTCCTTGCTGGCGACGTCCGCCACGACGGCCAGCGCCTTCACGCCGAGCGCACGGGCTTCGCGCACCACGCTATCGGCCTCGGCCTGATTGCTGCGGGCATTGACCACAACGTGTGCGCCTTCGCCGGCGAGCTTCAGCACGGTGGCGCGGCCGATGTTGCGACCTGAGCCGGTGACCAGCGCGACTTTTCCCTCGAGTTTGGCCATTGGGTCCCTCCCTTGCTGGCGCAAGATTGCTTCGCCCCGGCGCTTCTCGCAATGACTGGCTCAGTTGGACTGGCGCAACTCCCCACTGCGCACGCTGGCAATGGCATTGTTGAGAACCTGGATGATCGCCTCATCCGCCACGCTGCGCGCCAGCAGCGCCATCGCCCCACCCAGGAGCGCCGAGGCGATCGACAGCGAATTGATATTCTGGCCCACCATGTATTCGATCGCCTTGTCCACCACGGCACCAGCGTGGCTAAGGTCCGCCGGGGTCTGTTCGTGTGTCATCGCAGCACCTCCTGTTCAGCTCAATCTGCGAGCTCCGCTTCCGTCTCCTGTTCAGCCTGTAGTGCCCACATTCGTGCATACAGACCACCATGCGCCAGCAGTGCCGAGTGCCTGCCGCGCTCCGCGACGCGGCCATCCGACAGCACGATGATCTCATCCGCATCCACCACGGTGGAGAGTCGGTGCGCGATCACCAGCGTGGTGCGGTGCCGTGCTACCGCGCGCAATGCCGCCTGGATATCCTGCTCCGTGCGGGTATCCAGCGCGCTGGTTGCCTCATCCAGAATCAGAATGCGCGGGTCCTTCAGGATGGTACGCGCGATCGCCACACGCTGCTTCTCGCCGCCCGACAGCTTCAGGCCACGCTCACCCACCTTGGTGTCATAGCCATCAGGCAGCGACTGAACGAAGTCGTGCACCTGCGCCAGCCGAGCCGCCTGCTCTATCTCGTCCTGCGAAGCATCGGGCCGGCCATAGGCGATGTTGTAGCGGATCGTGTCGTTGAACAGCACGGTATCCTGCGGCACCACACCGATCGCGGCGCGCAGGCTTTCCTGCGTCACGTCGCGGATGTCCTGGCCGTCGATGGTGATGCGGCCCTGTGTCACATCGTAGAAACGGAACAGCACGCGGCTGATGGTGGATTTTCCGGCGCCAGTGGGGCCGACGATGGCGAGCTTGCGGCCGGCCGGTACGACGAAGTCGATGCCCTTCAGGATCTCCCGATCCGGCCGATACCCAAAATGCACACCCTCGAAGCGCAACTCGCCATCATGCGCTATCAAATCCGGCGCCCCCGGCTTGTCGGCGATTTCCTGATCCACCTCGAGCAGACTGAACATCTGCTCCATGTCGACGATGCTCTGCTTGATCGTCATGTAGACGAATCCCAGGAAGCCGAGCGGTTGATAGAGTTGCATCAGGTAGGTGTTCACCAGCACGAACTGACCGACGGTCATGTCGCCCAGCCGCACGCTGTCCGTCGCCATCAGCATGATCAGCGTCAATCCGGCTGCGATGATCAACGACTGGCCGATGTTCAGCATGTTCAGCGACACCTGCACGCGCACCGCTGCCCGCTCGTACCGCGCCAGCGCCGAGTCGTATCGCGCCGCCTCATGCGCCTCGTTGCCGAAATACTTCACCGTCTCGAAGTTCAGCAGGCTGTCGAGCGCCTTGGTCGAGGCGTCATTGTCGTTCTCGTTCATCGTCCGCCGCGCGCGCACGCGCCAACCGGCGAAGCCCATGGTGAAGCCGACATAGCTGACCACCGCCACGAACGTCACCGCGGCAAACTTCCAGTTGAACAGATGCCAGATGATCGCGGTGACCAATAGCAACTCGATCACCGTCGGCACCACGTTGAACACGGCAAGCCGCAGCGTGGACTGGATACCCGTGGTGCCGCGGTCGATTGCGCGGGCCAGGGCTCCGGTTTGCCGATCGAGATGGAAGCGCAGGCTCAGCGCATGCAGATGGCGGAACGTGCGCAGCGCGGCGGTACGCACGGCGCGCTGTTGCACCTTGGCGAACAGCGCATCACGCAGTTCTCCGAACGCCGCAGAGCCGACGCGCAGTCCGCCATAGGCGAACACCAGTGCCAGCGGTACTGCCAGCATCGCGCCGCCGCCCTTCGGGGCCAACGCATCGACGAGCCGGCCATAGACGACGGGTACGTAGACTGTTGCCAGCTTGGCCAGCACCAGCAGGGCCATAGCGCCAACCACACGAATTTTTGCGCCGGGGGCC
>DATJJM010000196.1:0-4112 GCA_035492535.1 Acetobacteraceae bacterium
GGGCAAGCCGCTTCCTTGTACGATCACGGCGAATGTGTCTATAATGCAGTCCTTCGCGCGACGCACCACGGCCGGCGGCAGGTCCTCGTAGCGAAGACCGGCAGCGTATTCTGCGAGCCGTGCGGTCTCATGGGCCATCGCGGATCCTCCTTCGGCGAACCTGGGTTCTTATTCAGAGTATAGCCAGCGCTCTGTCACGCGATACGCTCCATCTCAAACAGCAATGATATACGCTTCACGAATATACCAGATGTGCCGACCTTGCCTTTCCGGCGTGGTCGAAGCCAGATACGACCAACCGCCGGGGAGGTTCGCCGTGACAAATGGTCGCCGTCTGAAGCCATCGGACCCATCCATTTCGCCACGCTTTGGCGATGTAGCGACGTTGCTGAGAGCACCGCGCGCACCCGTTGGCGACGAGATCGATATCGCCCTGGTCGGAGTGCCATTCGATCTCGGCACCAACTTTCGTACTGGCGCACGAGGCGGACCGGCCGCGGTCCGCGAAGCTTCGCGGACCATGCGGCTTGTGCACCCGACCAGCAAGATCGCGCCATTCGAACTGTGCGAGGTCGCCGATGTCGGCGACGTCGCCATTAACGCTCTGGACCTGAACGCGAGCCTGGCTGGGATCGAGGCGTTCTTCCGGCAACTGTACGCGTTGCGAATGACGCCGATTGCGGTGGGCGGCGACCATACCATCCCGCTGCCGATCCTCCGCGTGATTGCGCGCGACAGGCCAGTGGGTCTGGTGCAGTTCGACGCACATCCGGATACGCTGGATGTGCTGATGGGCACGCGCATCAACCATGCCACGACATTCCGTCGCGGCGTAGAGGAAGGCCTGATCGATCCGAAGCGAACGGTACAGGTGGGGCTGCGTGGCAGTCAGTTCACTGCCGACGATGCGAGCTGGGGGCGCACGGCGGGGATGCGTGTCATCACCATGGACGAATTCGAGCAGCTCGGCCGCGCGCGTGTCATCGAGGAGATCGGCAGCGTCATCGGCGATGGCCCGACCTACGTCAGCTTCGACATCGATGGCCTGGATGCCTCGCATGCGATGGGCACCGGTGTTCCGGAAGTCGGAGGCTATTCGGTGCGCGACGCGCAGGTGATGCTGCAAAGCCTGCGCGGGCGGCATCTGGTCGGCGCCGACCTATGCGAGGTCGCCCCTATGTATGATCCCACCGGCCAGACCGCACTAAATGCAGCGAACCTGCTGTTCGAGCTGCTTTGCGTGGTAGCGAATAGCGTGGTGGTTCAGGCCAGCAGGAAATGAAAAAGGGGAGGGGCTCAAGATGAACGCAGCAACAGCGCCTAAAACGGTCGTCCATTTTGTCGGCAGCATCCCTTTGCCGGACACCGAGACGGTGTTCAGCACCTTGGCGGCAGCGACCGGGCCGTATTTGAAGCGCCTGCCGGACGGCGAGACCGGTATCCGCAAGACCTGGATCCGCTTTCTACAGCAGGTGCTGGCCGATAATCCCGCGATCGAGGTCGCAAGCGATGTCCCGCCATTCAAATTCACCCAATGGGACGGGAAGGTCCTGCGCGAAATTCCACGTCTGCGCGTGAAGCCAGGCGCCAAGCTTGAGCCGACAACTGTGAATACAGGCTATGCCAACATGGCAATCGTATCATGGCGAGTGTTTGATCGTTTGCAGCAGGAAGGCGTGATTCCTGCCGGCGTCAAGTTCCAGATATCGCTGCCGACGCCGATTGCGCCCACCTACAACAACATGGTGCCGGGAGACCGGCCGGCGTTGATCCCGATGCTGACGACGCACATGCTGGGCGAGGTCACAGCGATCGCTCAAGCTCTGCCGAACGACCGGATCGCGCTGCAATGGGACGTGTGTCAGGAGGTCATTGCGTGGGAAGGCTATTACGAGCCCGGGCCGGTTGATTTTCGGCAGGAAACGATTGCCGAGCTGATCGCGATCGGTGCCGGTGTCCCGGCGTCGATCGAGCTCGGTTACCACTTGTGCTACGGCAGTCCAGCCGACGAACACGTGATCCAGCCTAAAGACGCCGGCATCATGGTCGAGATGGTCAATGCGCTCTCTGCGGGCGTGCGACGGCCGATCCAGTTCTTTCACCTGCCGGTACCTCAGCCGCGCACCGACGATGCGTTTTTTGCGCCGCTCGATGGGCTCAAGTTGCGCGCGGAAACAGAGCTTTATCTCGGCCTCGTTCACCGCGACGACATGGAGGGCAACGCGGCTCGTCTCGCCGCCGCGCGGCGCCACGTGCAGGTCGATGGTGTTGCTACGGAATGCGGCATGGCACGCGGTGACCCTGTGCGCTTTCCGGCGCTCCTCGCTGCCCATACACAAACTGCCGAACTGCAAACGCAGGCCTGATCTATGGATTGCAGTACGTACTTTCCGCTGTGATCCATCGTCAAACCAAGGCGCCCAGTTGGCCATTCGCGTCGTCAAGAGTCACCGTCGATACATCCCTTCATCACGGCGGCAATCTCGTCATTCGACAGACGTCCGATTTCCGCAACAAACACTATCCGCGTTCGTGGCACTCCGGTCGTACTTGCTCCGCAAGGCGCCAGCGTCGCGCGCCCTCCAGCCAACTGGAACACGAACTGGCGCCCCGGCTGCTCCTTCGTTTCGAAGAACCCTTTCGCCCGGGCCAATCGGGGCGCCAAGCGGCTCATCGCCTGCTGCAACCGAGGCAGCGATACAGGCAGATCCGCGGTCCAACTCAGCGTCTCAAACCGGTCTGCTGCCGGCCGCCGCCGACCGGGCTCGCGCGGTGACGGCAAACGATCGGGGTCCGCCGGGAAAAGAAGGGCTGAGGATACCGAGCCGAATGGTGCATCCACGACCACCGCAGTTGGCCGCACGGCGCGCACGACATCGCGTACATGCGCGCTCTCAGCTGAGTCTGCTATATCCAGCTTGCTCAGTGCCACGATGTCAGCGGCCTGGAGTTGCGACTGCATGAGTGGGTCGGCGAGCATCGTCGCCGACATTGTCGCATCGAGCACGCACAACACCGTCTCCAGCGGTGCCTCCCGCCAGATCACAGGGTCCATCAGGTTGCGAACGATATCCGCTGGATCGGCCACTCCGCTGGTCTCGATGACGATATATTCTGGGCGCGGATGTCGCCGCAGGAGGGAAGCAAGCGTGCGCAGCAGATCGCCCCCCAGAGAACAGCAGATACAGCCATTACTCAGGCTCACCACGCCGTCGCTGGCACAGGCGACCAACTCTGCGTCGATGTTGATCGCACCGAAGTCGTTGATCACTGCGGCGATCCGCCGACCATTGGCATGCGACAGAAGATGATTCACGACAGTCGTCTTGCCCGCGCCCAGGAAGCCCGCCACCAGTAGTATTGGGACGGGCATGTACTTACAGCCCTTCGGTGACCGGCCGGCGCACCGGCTGCCCGGGCCGCGCTGCAATGTCCAATACGCCGTTTGCAATCAAGGCCTGGCCGCTCACCAGCAAATGTCGCACCCCATCCGACGGGCGATTCATCGCTGAAAACTCGGCGCGGTCTGTCAACGCGCTAAAATCGAACACGACAACGTCGGCATCCGCGCCCGGTTGCAGCCGCCCCTTCGTTCGCATGGTGGGCGTGCTGGCTGCCAGGATTTCCGCTGGGATCAACGTGCATTTGCGAATGCCTTCCAACAGCGACACCGCCTTGCGCTCGCGTACCCACTCCCGAATAAACCGAGTGAAGCATCCCGCTGAACGCGGGTGAGATGTGGCGTCGTCAGGCAGCGGCCAGGCATCGCCAGTGTAGACAGAGCCGTCCGATAGCGACCATGGCATGGCGTCGGACGCGATCGCGCCGCCAGGATACAGCACCGACAAGTCTAGCAGGTCACGGTGGTGCGCGTTGTTCTCGATATCCAGGATGTGCCACAAGACAAGTGTTGACGGTTCCTCGACCTGCGCCGCCAGTAGCTCCTCCCGATCGCGGAAGCGCCGCCCATCCGTGACACGTTGCACCGAATCATATCCGGTGCCATTGCGAGCCTCGAACTCGGGATCGTTGAAGAAGGCGGCGGCCAGCACGGTAGAGCCAGTGCCATACGGATAGGCCTCCACCGTGATCGGCAAGCCCTGCTCCTGTGC
>DATJJM010000197.1:0-6461 GCA_035492535.1 Acetobacteraceae bacterium
CGGCAGATAACGGGCAAGGTCGCCGGTCCGGTACAGCCGATCGCCCTCGACAAAGGGACTGGCGATGAACCGCTCGGCGGTCAGCTCAGGGCGGTTCAGGTAGCCCCGTGCCACCCCCGCCCCGCCAATGTAAAGCTCGCCCACCGCACCGAACGGCACGGGCGCGCCATGGCCATCCAGCAGGTACACCCGCGTGTTGGCAATTGGGCGCCCGATCGGGACCACCGACCCATTGAAATCAGCCGGGCAAGTCCAGATCGTCGCGCAGACTGTTGCCTCGGTCGGGCCATAAGCATTGACCATTGATGCTGGGGCCAGACTTCGGATGAGTTCAGGCTTAGGCAGCTCTCCGGCAAGAATGAGAACTTGCGCAGCCAAACGTTCCGGATCCTTGCTCGTCTGAAGCAACGCTGGGGGTAGTGTCGCGTGGGTGATGGCTTCGCTTCGGAGATAATCCGATAGCTTGTTCCTCGCTTGACGGATCTCTTCCGCAGGCAAGTGCAAAGCCGCTCCGGAGCCAAACGCCATAAGAAGCTCCCAAGCGCTTGCATCAAAAGCGATGGAGGCGAACTGCACGACTCGGCTGTTGGAAGAAGCGCCAAAGAGGCCGACCTGAGCCGACAGCAGATTGACCAACCCCCGATGCTGGACCATGACCCCCTTTGGGGTTCCGGTTGAGCCTGAGGTGTAGATCACATAAGCGAGATGGCCGGATGTGAGGCCAAGCGTGTGCCGGTCTGGGTTCGAAGCCGGCCGTTCGGCCCAGGCGGGCGTGGCCGTCTCCAGATCAATGACCGTCACCTCGGTCAGCACTTCGGGGCCGAGTGCTGCGCGACCGACGACGTCGCATAGCAGCAGCCGCGGCGCGGCATCGTTGACAACCTGACGCAGCCGCTCGCTGGGATAGGCTGGGTCCAGCGGCAGATAGGCACCGCCCGCCTTCAGGATCGCCAAGATGCCAACCATCATCATCAGGCTGCGTTCGAGGCAGATTGCCACCGGCTGGTCCGGCTTGACCCCAAGCTCGATCAGAAGATGCGCCAGCCGGTTGGCCCGCGCGTTGAGCTCGCCATAGCTCAGCCGCTCGTTTTCGCAGACCAGCGCCACCGCCTCCGGCGCCTTTTGCACCTGCGCCTCGAACAGCTCATGGACGCACTGCTCTGTTGGATAGGCCTCTTCCGTCCGGTTCAGATCCTCCAGCAGATAGGTGCGCTCCTCAGCCGGCAAGATGTCGAGCTCGCGTACCGGCGTATCCGGGGCATGCTCCAGCGCCTCTGCCAGCTGCTCGAGCGACCGCTGCATGTAGCCGCAGATCCGATCCGCCGAGATTGGCTCCGCCACCTGCACAGTGAGGCCCAGCGCCTCGCCAAAATCCTCAACCGACAGGGTCAGCGGATAGTTAGTGCGTTCCTCCCCGCCCAGCCATTCCATACCCGACAAGACATCATCCGTCCCGGAGCCGGGCACAGCCGGCGCCTTGTTGTGACGATAGTTCAACAGCGTGCTGAACAGCGGCGCCGACGCCGCAATAGCGCTGCAGCGCTGCGCCAGCGCCAGCGAGGCATGCTCATGTGTCAGCAGCTCGGCCAGCCGGGCGTGCGTGGTCCGCACGCTCGCCTCGACGGCGGTCCCATCAAGATCAAGCCGCAGCGGCAGGGTGTTGATGAACAGTCCCATGGCGCGGTCGGCGCCGGCGCTGCCCTGCAGGCGGCCCAGCAGCACCGTGCCGAACACCACCTGCTCGCGGCCGCTGCTGCGCGCCACCACCTGCCCCCACGCCAGATGGCACAGGCTCGCCAGACTCACGCCCAGCCGCCGCGCCTGTTCCGCCAGCCGCGCATGGAGCGCTGGCGGCAGCATCCGATACGCCTCACGAACCCCGCCGCCGTCGCCGCGCACCTCGCTCAAGTTGAAGGGCGTGGTCGGCTCGTCGATGCCGGCCAGCAGCTCCCGGAAGAACGCTTCATCCGCCTTGGCATCACCGCGTAGATGCGCCTGCGCCACCAGATTGCGGAATGGCTGCGGCGCCGTCAGCTCATGCTCGCGCCCCTCCAGCTTGGCCCGGACTTCAGCATGCATCACGTCCCGGGTTGCGTGATCCCCGATCAGATGATGCTGCAGCTCCAGCAACAGCCAGCGCGCGCTGCCGGGCTCGCGCGCAATCACAAACCGCAGCAGTGGCGCCCGGCCGAGCTCGATGCGGTGCCGGCGCGGATCAAACCGGTTCCTGAGCTGCTCAGCGCCAGCGCCATCAGCGCCATCCAGCTGGACCTCGATCACCTCCAGTCGCGCCTTCCGCCACACCACCTGGACCGGCCGCGACAACCCCTCCCAGACAAACGAGGTACGCAGGATGTCATGCCGATCTACCACCCGCTGGATCGCGGCAAGATAGCGCGCGAGCAGCCCACGCTCGGCAAACGCCATCTGCGACACCAGGAGGTATGGATCGCCCTTTGCCGCTAGCAAATGATGGAACAGGATGCCGTCCTGCAGCGGCGACAGACCGTAAATGTCCTGGATGTTGCAGCCGGGTACCGTGGCGATGATCCGGTCGATCTCGTCCTGCGCGAGCTCGATCAGCGGCAACATCTCCGGCGTTATCGCCACGCTCCGCTCGGTGATCAGGTTGGCCGGGACTGCCACCTCGTGATGGCGGCCCAGGCGTGCGGCCAGATCCGCGAGCACTGGCTTGACGAACAAGGTGCGCACCTCGATGCGCAGTGACCGCCGCCGCAGATGCTCCATCATCTGCACCGCCAAGAGCGAGTGCCCTCCCAGTTCGAAGAAGTTGTCGTGCCGTCCGACCCGCTCCAGCCCCAGCAGCTCGGCCCAGATCTGCGCCAGCACCGTCTCCATCTCGCCCTGAGGCGGCGCGTAGGTCCGCCGCGCATATGCCTCGTCGCCCGGGGCCGGTAGCGCTTTTCGATCGAGCTTGCCGTTCAGCGTCAGCGGAAGCGCCGCCAGCCGCACGAACGCACTCGGGACCATGTAGTCCGGCAGCCCCGCACTCACATGCGCCCGCAAACCGCCGGCAAGATCAGATTCCTCAGCTCCGGCGGCAACGACATACGCAACGAGCCGCTGCTCGCCGCCACCATCCTCGCGCGCCACCACCACCGCCTCGCGCACGGAGGCATGCTCGCAAAGCCGCGCCGCAATCTCGCCCGGTTCGATGCGGAAGCCGCGAATCTTTACCTGGTCGTCGTTGCGCCCTAAAAACTCCAGATTGCCGTCCGGCAGGTAGCGCGCCAGGTCGCCGGTCCGGTACAGCCGGTCGCCCTCGACAAAGGGACTGGGGATGAACCGCTCCGCGGTCAGCTCAGGGCGGTTCAGGTAGCCCCGCGCCACCCCCGCCCCGCCAATGCAGAGCTCGGCCACCGCACCGAACGGCACAGGCGCGCCATGACCATCCAGCAAGTAGACCCGCGTGTTGGCAATAGGGCGGCCAATCGGGACGATGGCCTCATCAAACTCAGCCGGGCAGCTCCAGGATGTCACGTCGATCGCGGCTTCAGTCGGACCGTAAAGATTGTGCAGGGCGTCCAGGGCAATACGCGCCGAACCCTATACACACTGGCGGCAGGGAGCGCCTCGCCGCTGCATAAAACCTGCCGCAGCGATGTGCAGCGGTCAACACTCTTCGCATCCAAAAAGCTGACCAGCATGGATGGCACGAAGTGAACCGTCGTGATGCGCTGGCTGACGATCAAGTCGACCAACGTATCGGGATCTCTGTGCGCACCGGGCGGCGCCAGTACCAGCGTTGCCCCTTCAAGCAAAGTCCAAAAGAACTCCCAGGCCGAGACATCGAAGCTAAATGGCGTCTTCTGCAACACGACGTCTGTTGGTTTCAGACCATAGGCGTCCTGCATCCAGATCAGGCGATTAACGATAGCCCGATGCTCATTCTGTGCCCCTTTTGGCCTGCCGGTGGATCCCGAGGTGTAGATCACATAGGCGAGATTGCGGGAGGTCAGGCTGAGCGCGCGCCGATCAGGATCCGCTTCCGGCAGGCTGGCCCAGGCCGGCGCCGCAGCATCGAGCTCCACCACGCTCACCTTGGCCGGCACATCCGCGCCGAAGGCGGCACGGCCGGCCACATCGGCCAGCAGCAGCGGCGGCGCCGCATCGTCGAGCACCTGATGCAGCCGCGCCGACGGATAGGCCGGATCCAGCGGCATATACGACCCGCCGGCCTCGAGGATCGCCAAAAGCCCCACCACCATCATCGGACTGCGCTCGACGCAGATCGCAACCGGCTGGTCCGGCCTGACCCCGAGGGCGATCAAGTGATGCGCCAGGCGATTGGCCCGCGCATTGAGCTCGGCGTAGCTCAGCCGCTCATCTTCGCAGACCACCGCCACCGCATCCGGCGCCTTGTGCACCTGCACTTCAAACAGCTCGTGGATGCACCGCTCCGCAGGATACGGCGCCGCCGTCCGGTTCAGCTCCTCCAGCAGATACGTGCGCTCGGCAGTCGAGAGCAGCTCAATCCGGTGGACCTCTTGCTGCGCATCGGCTGCCATCGCCCGCAGCAGCGCCAGCAGATAACCACGCTGCCGCTCGATCGTCGCCTGATCAAACAGCGCCGTGGCATAACCCAGCGTTCCGGCGATCTCCTCGCCATGCTCGCCAAGGCTCAGCTCCAGATCGTACTTGGCCTGATCAATCTCCTCCCCGGCAGCTTCGACACTCAGCCCCGGCAGGTCCAATGGCCCAACCGCATTGTTCTCCCAGGCCAGCATCACCTGGAACAACGGTGTGTGATCAAGAGCCCGGGGCGGCTGCACGATCTCCACCACCTGCTCGAACGGCAGGTCCTGATGCTCCTGCGCAGCCAGCACCGTGCGCCGCGTCCGCTCCAGAAGCTCCGACACGCGCGGCTTGCCCGACAGGTCCAGCCGAAGCGCCAGAGTGTTGACGAAGAAGCCGATCAGCTCTTCGATCTCGCGGTGCCCCCGATTGGCGCTCGGCACGCCAATCACAAGATCGTCCTGCCCGGACAGACGCGACAGCACCGCCGCCCAGGCCGCCAGCACCGTCATGAACAACGTCGAGCCATGCTGCAGGCTCAGCCGCTTCAGCTCCCGCGTCAAATCCGCATCGACGGTGATCGGGACCGCGGCCGCGGCAAACGACTGCTGGGCAGGCCGCGCATGGTCCGTCGGCAAGACAAGACGGGCTGTGCCCGCCAGCGCGCTGCGCCAATACTGCGCCTGCTGCTGCAACCGTTCCCCCGACAGCCATTGGCGTTGCCAGGCGGCGTAATCCGGATATTGGATCGCAAGCGGCGGCAGAGGATCGTCCTGCCCGGCCTGGAATGCCCGGTAGAGCTGGCTAAGTTCACGCAGCAGCACGCCCATCGACCAACCGTCCGAGACGATGTGATGCTGGGTCAGCAGGAAGACGTGTTCCTCGTCGGCGGTGCGGATCAGCCGACCGCGGATCAGCGGACCGCGCGCAAGATCGAACGGCGTGCGCCCCTCTTCATGGCACAGATCCAAAAATGCCGCTTCCGCATCCGATCTCTCCCGCAGATCATGCTCAACTATTGGCAGACCCGCGTCCGGCGGCAAAACCTCAACCCGGGGCTTGCCCTGGGTCGCGACAAACACACTGCGCAGCGCCTCATGACGTGCAAACAGACGGTTAAGGCTGCGCTGCCAGGCGCTGCGGTCGAGCATCCCGCGCAATCGCAAGGCCAGCGGAATGTGATAGTTGGTGCTGCCTTCGTTCAGCTGAGCCAAAAACCATAGCCGCTGCTGCGCAAACGACAGCACAAGCGGCTCATGCCGCGACACGGCTGCAATCGACGGCAGCTCTTGCGGACCCGAGCAGCTCAACAGCTCGACGATGCTTGCCGCCAGGTCACTCAACACTGGCCTTGCGAACAGCGTCGACAGTGGCAGTTCGACCCCGACAGCCTGTGACAGCCGGCTCGACATCTGCACGGCCAAGAGCGAGTGGCCGCCCAGTTCGAAGAAGTGGTCGTTGCGCCCGATGCGCTCGACACCAAGGAGCTCGGCCCAGATCTGCGCCAGCGCCGTCTCGACCGCACCTTGCGGCGACTGGTAGGCCGCCAGCGCATAGGCCTGATCGGCCGGCGCCGGCAGCGCGTTCCGATCGAGCTTGCCGTTCACCGTCAGCGGAAGCGCGGCCAGCCGCACGAACGCACTCGGGACCATGTAGTCCGGCAGTCGCGCACTTAAGTGCGCGCGCAAGGCGCCCGCAAGCCCGCCTCCACCGCCCTCATCCGAGCCGGCTTCGGGCGCGCAGACCACATAGGCGATCAGATGCTTGTCACCGGCGTCGTTCTCGCGCGCCAGCACCACCGCCTCGCGCACCCAGGCGTGCTCGCAGAGCCGCGCGACGATCTCACCCGGCTCGATGCGGTAGCCGCGAATCTTCACCTGATCGTCGTTACGGCCCAGGAACTCAAGATTGCCGTCCGGCAGATA
>DATJJM010000198.1:0-14859 GCA_035492535.1 Acetobacteraceae bacterium
TTGTCGGTGATCCACCCCCCCAATGTCGGCCCGATGATTGGCGCAAAGATCACTGCGATCGCCACCAGCGAAAAGGCTTTGCCACGCTGTGAGGGCTCGAATGTGTCCAAGATCACCGATTGCTGACTGGGCTGCAGCCCTCCGCCGAATAGCCCCTGTAGCAGTCGGAACACGACCAACTGCGGCAGGCTCGTCGCGATCCCGCACAGGAACGAGCACACGGTGAACATCGCGATGCACGTCAGGAAGTAGCGTTTGCGTCCGATCAGCCTACCCAGCCACCCGGCGACCGGCACGATGATTCCGTTCGCCACCAGATACGACGTGAGCGTCCATGTCGCGTCATCGTTGCTCGCCGACAGCGTCCCCGCGATATACGGCAGGCTGACATTGACGATGGTGGTATCGAGGATCTCCATGAAGGGCGCCAGCGTCGCCGCGCCGGCCACCAGCCAGACGCTGCCTCTCGGCCGCCAGCTGATGTCCTGAAGATCACTCACAGCTTGCTCACTTTGCGGCGGATGGCTCGCCCAGGCGCACTGTCGGCACGACCGAGATTCCCAGCGGCAGCGGCAGGTTCGGGTCCATACCGCTGTCGACCACGATCTTCACCGGCACGCGCTGAACGATCTTGACGAAGTTTCCGGTGGCATTCTCTGGTGGGAACGCGGTGAAGCGCGAGCCGGAACCAAGCTGGACGCTGTCCACGTGCCCCGTCAGATGCAACCGTGGATACGCATCCACGCTGATATCAACCTTCTGCCCCACCCGCATCCGGTCGAGCTGCGATTCCTTGAAATTGGCGGTGACCCAGGTGTCCGGGGTGACGAGCGACAGCACGGCCTGTCCCGCCTGCACATAGTTGCCCTGCTCGACACTCCGCTTGGTGATCCAGCCATCCCGTGGTGCCGTCACCTTGGTCCAGGAGAGATTCAACTCCGCCTGCTCGAGCTGGGCGCGCGCGAACGCGACCTGTGCCTCGAGCTGATGTACCTTGGCTTCCGCCGCGCTGATGAACTGTGGAACCAGATCGGCCTGGCGTACCGCCGCATCTGCCTGATCCACCTGCGCGTTGGCCGAGCGCAGCACGGCCTCGGCATTATCTACGTCCTGCTGCATCGTGGCCTGCTTCGGCAGGCTGCGTTGCCGCTTTGCGTCCGCCGAGGCCTTGAACTGCATCGCTTTCGCCGCCGCAAGCTGCGCGTGCGCGGCCGCCAGTTTCGCCGGATAGTTCACCTGCGCCGAATCCAGAGAGATACGGGCATCGGCAAGCTGTGCCTCGGCCACCTGCAAACTGCCGCGCGCCTGATCACGCGCTGCCTCGTACGCGCGCGGATCGATCTGCAGCAATTCCTGGCCAGCCTTCACTCGCTCATTGTCGGTGACATCCAACGCAATGACGGTACCAGAGACCTGTGGCGCAACTGTAATCGCGTGGCCGTCGATATAGGCATCATCGGTGGTGACTTCGTCCTTTGTTGCGTACCAGTACGAGGCAGCAAGCGCGACCGCCGCCAGCACGATCAGCAATAACACCCATTTTGCGCGCGCGGCACGCCGGCTCCGCTGCCGTGTCGACAGCAGATCCTGGTCGAGTCGTGCCGCCCCCCGGGTCGTGACTATCGGCGGCGGCAGATCAGTCGTCGTCCGGTCGTCCATTCCTCTTCGCTTGACTGGGGCCGCGATGCGTCACGCCCCTCTCCCACCCTAACAGCAATGCTGCCAACGAAAACGTTGTGCAGTACTAATCCTACGAAACCTGGCCATCCATCAATGTCTGGCTGCGCACCAGTCGAGCGTAATGGCCTCCCTTGTCCAACAATATAGCATGAGTTCCCTGCTCTACTGCACGGCCTTCATGCAACACTACCACCAAATCAGCGTCTCGAACCGTGGATAACCTATGGGCCACCACAATTGTCGTTCGCCCTCGCCGCAGCCGCGTGAGCGCGCCCTGGATTGCCGCCTCACTCTCCGTATCAAGCGAACTCGTCGCCTCATCAAGCAACAAAATCCGGGGGTTGCGCAACAACGCGCGGGCCAGTGCCACGCGCTGCCGCTGCCCTCCTGATAGCCTCTGACCGCCCGGCCCAACTCCGGTTTCATAGCGCTCTGGTAACGCTGAAATGAACCCGTCCGCCGCGGCCGCGTCGGCGGCAGCCTCAATGTCGGTCTGTACCGCATTTGGTCTGCCGATCCGTATATTGGCCGTTACTGTTTCGTCAAACAACAGTGAGTCCTGTGATACATAGGCAATTGCGTCCCGCAGGCTGGCCATCTTGATGCATTTCACATCGACACCATCGACGCGCACGCCCCCGGCTGTCGCATTGTGCAGGCGCGGGATCAGCGCCAGCGCCGTCGACTTGCCCGCGCCAGAATGCCCTACCAGCGCGACAGTCGTCCCCGGAGCAGCGGTGAAGGTGAGGCCCGACAGCGCAATGCGCCCATCGGGATAGACGAAATGCACGTTGTCGAATTCGATCAGCCCGCGCCCGGACGGCAGCGGCACTGCGTCCGGCGCATCGGCGATGTGGGGCTCCTCGTCGATCACGTCGAACACCCGTGCCAGCCCCGCCAGCCCTTCCTGAAGTGCCGAATTCAACGACCCGAGCGCGCGCAGCGGTCGCGACGCGATCAGGAGCGCCGCGACGAACCCTGTGAAATTGCCCAAGGTCTGCGAACTGACCGCGGCCCTCCAGCCGGCAAACCCGATGACCGCGGCCACCGCGGCGCCGCCAAGCACCTCCAACAGCGGATCGACGCGCGCCCGGCTCTTCGTCATGCGCATCAACGCCCGATAAAGCTGGGTGAACGCCTCGTTCGCCCGGTGCGTCTCGACGTCTTCCAGCCGGTAGGCCCGGACAGTGCGCGCCTGCGCGAAGCTCTCGTTCAACATCGCCGCGGCCGCGCCCATCCTCTCCTGCATACCGCCCGAGGCGCGCCGGATCCGCTTGCCGATTCGTTGGATTGGCACTGCCGCCAGTGGATACATCAACGCGGCGATCAGGCTCAGCAACCAGTCAAGATACAGCATCGACCCGATCAACCCGATCACGGTCACCGCATCCGCTATGCCGTTCACCGCCCGGGTCAGGGCATCGCGAATGATGGTCGCATCAGTCGTGAACCGCGCGGCGAGTTGCGCTGGCGCCTCGCGCTCCAGGCGCGCCAGATCGGCGTAAGTCAGGTGCGAGAACATTCGCATCTGCACCTCGCGGATCACCAGCAGCACCACCTGCTGGACCTGCACGCTCTGAAAATACTGCGCTGCCGCCTTGATCGACGTGATCACCACCACCAAGGCCGGGATCTGATACAGAATGCGCCGATCACGATCGGTGAACATCTGGAATGCGTGGTCGATCACAACCGGATACAACGCCGTTGTGCCCGCCATCAGCGCGGTCAGCACCAGCACCAGGGCCAGGCGTGGTTTGTGATGGCGGATATGCTCGCGCCACAGCCGCACAAGCAGCGCGCGCGTCGAATCGCCGCCGGAGGTCTCCGCGACGTGCTGCGTGATGGCATCCATATCGTGCGTTTATCAGGCGGGCAGCAGGGTGGCCAGAAGCCGCGCCGCTACGGAGCCAAGGCGAGGCTGCGGCGCAGAGCGCTCATCACCTCGGACTGCAATTGGTCACCCAGCACGATCGCCGGCACTGCTCCACCGACGCGGATATCGGGCCGCGTCGCCATTTGCATGCCACTCGGCCAGAAATCGAACAACACTTCAGCCGCATTCGCATGCAGCACGATCGGGAACTCGAAATCACCGCCGTGGCATAGCTTGTTGACCGCGCCCTGGATCGACTTCGAGATCCCCAGCAGCTCGGCACGGCCGACAAATTCTATGAACAGCCTGCGATAGAACGCGCGCACGTGGTCCATCCGGCCGCGGAACAGCATCGAGGATACGATCGGCCGCTGCCGGAACCGCTCCGCGCCCTCGTCGAACAGCGCAAGCCGATGCAGGCTGTCATCGGAGTCGCCGATCCGCGGCGGCCCTTCGCAGAAGGCTGAAAGGCCGACCGTGCTGTTCTCGAACGGATTGCGCAGGAAACCCGCGCGCAGAGTGTCCAGCACCAGCACCTGACCCGGCACTTTGTCAGCGATCCTGTCCAGCACCTGGCTGATCAACAGATGCGCGACATTCTCGATCTGCACGGAGGCATCCAGCGGTCCGACCTGGTAAGCCAGCCCGCCATGCCGCTCCAGCAACGCGGTCTCGGCGGAATCGAACGTCCCCACGCAGTGCAGCGCCCCATTGAAGCCTGTGCTTCGCAGGCTGGTGAGAAAGACGTCCAGCCACCCGGCATCGCGTTCGCGATCATAATATGCCTCCACGGTTCCGGCGTCGTTCGCCGTGGCCGCACGTGCCGGTGGCGGCGACAAACGAAACCGCGCGTGGGACCGGACATAGCCAGCAAGCGCCGCATGCTTCTGCCATTGATGCAGGACAGGGACGAGCCTGCCGTCGATCAGGGCGCCGTGCGACGACATCGTCACGGCATCAACCGGGACATAGTGCAGAGTAGCGGCAAGCGAATCGTCGGTGTCGAGCCAGGCGCCAGCCGGCGGCCGCATATGCACGATGTAGTTGTGCACCCCCTGATCGATGCCGCCCTCAATCGCCACTGGACGGCTGGTCAACTCGCTGGTCATGGCAGCCAGGTATTTCAGCATTCCTCCGACCGTGCCGAAGGTCGTGCCCGCGCATGAGATCAGGCAATCGCGCATGTTCTCGGCGACCGCGTTGCCATAGCCCTGGGTAACCCAGGCGCGATTGACCGGACAGTCCCCAAGCCGGCAACGCTCCTGCGCAAACACGATGTCGGCAGGCAGTGTCCCTGCGAATGGATTCGACTGGAACACGACATCACGCAGATCGGTGAGCATCACGTAGCGATAATTCCCGCCGTGGCGTGCCAGAAAATCGAGATAGGTGAAGAACCGGCTGGACAGATGCGTCATGCGCGGCTGCGCCGACTGACCCGGCCGCTCGACGCGCACGCGATAGTCCTGAAGCTGCTGCACCGTCTCAGGCATGACATCGCTGACGAAGATGCAGACCTCGCCGGGGAAACCTGAGTGGCGCAGCGATGCCAGGAATGGTTCGAGTTCGGCGAACGGCAGGTTGGACCAGTGCCCCATGATAAGGTCAGTGTCACCGCTCATCGTGGCACTCGCTCCACGCCATGCGCGCACGTCTCTTGCATCAGCCCTGCCGGAGACCGAGATCTGTCCGCAGCTTGACCATCGCCTTCGTCAGCAGGTGTGAACCTAGAACTACGCCAGGAACGGTCCCACCCACTTTGAACCCGTGTCTCGAATCGAGCGAAAGCCCCGACTCCCAGAAGTCGAAATACAGCTCCGCGCCGTTTGGATGTACGACGACGGGGAACGAGAAATGCCCCAGGTGGCAGAGCTTGTTGAGCGCTCCCTGCACCACCTTGGTGACGCTCAGCACGTCCTGCCGGGTCAGCAACTCTGCGAACAGAGCCTGGTAGAACGCGCGGAGCACCGGGATGCTGCCACGCAGTGCCGCCGACGATATGACAGGCAGAGCTAAGCGGCTGTCACCTTCAGGAAGGTAGAACCCGAGACGCGTTCGATTGTACTCGGAATCGGCAATCCTCTCGTGGCTTTCGCAGAACACCGACAATCCGATCGTCGCCGTGGCGAATGGATCACGCGGAAAGACGGCGCGCATGGTATCGAGCACCAGCACCTGGTCAGGTGGCCCCGCCGGATCGGCAGCCAATATCTGCAGTATCTCGTTCAGATGCACGTGGGCAACGTTATCGCAAACATCGAGGGCGACAGCCGTGACGGGATGGCTCGTGCAAGCGGCGTGCGCCAGTCTTTCCTGCTCCCGCTGGCCGAAGTCGCCGATGCAGTGAACGATCGTGTCCGGCGCCACACAGTGGAGGCTCTGGAGGAAGAACGGCAGCCAGTCCTCATCACGCCCTTTCTGGAAGAACGCGACGATGGCATTGCGCGCCGGTGCGCGGGGCGAAACCGGTGGAGGCGACGCCACAGCCGCAGGCGGACCCTGCATATCCGCATCGAGGCGGAATCGGTGCGCTTCAGCGACATGCGCGCTGATCCGCGTATTGCCATGCCAGGCTGCCACGAGCGGCACCAATCGTCCGTCGATCGAGATGCCCTGTTCGGCAATCTCCAGCGCGTCATCCACGATGCCTTCGATCGCAACCGCAAACTGATCGTCCGCATCGACCCAAGCATCCGCCAGCGGGTGCATCCGAACCAGGCAATTGTGCACGCCGCGATCGATCGCGGCGGTTATCACCGTGTCACGGCTGCTGATCTGGGTTGTCATCGCGGCCAGATAACGCAGCATGCCGGATGCCGACGCGATCGTGACGGAGGCGTTGGACACCATGCAGTCGCGGACATTGAGCGCCATCGTCTCGCCGTAGCCCAAGACGATGGCGTCATGGTCCTCAGGTGAACTGCCGATACGGCGCCGGATCTGGGTGAACACGATGTCTGCGGGCCGGCGGATCGCGAACGGATCGGACTGGACAATGGTATCAACCGGATCCACCAGCAGGACGTTCGCGTAGTCCTGGCTGCGCGCGGCCAGGTAATTGAGGAAGTTGAAGTAGCGGCTCGCGCGTGCCGTCATTGCCGGCGGACTCGATGACGCGGCACGACACACGATGACGCCGTATTCGCGCAGACGTGCCAACTCATCGGCAACGACGTCTTCGACGAAAAGGCATACGTCACCCCTGAATTCAGTCCGGCGAAGCGACGCGATGAACGGCTCGAGACGCCGAGCCTGTACGCGCGCGCAGTGACCGAGGATGAGGTTCGTCAAACTGGTGCTCGGAAAGTCCAGGGATATCCAGCTTACAGCACGTCCATTCCTGGCGGGAGAAGACCTACCCGAATTCGCCGCTCTGCCGTCGTGCCAACTCAGCCAGGCAAGCGTCGCGCCCGGCGGTGCACCCGCCATCCAGCCACCATTGCCGCACGGCTCGCAGCAGGGTGCCGACACGCGGCCCCTCCCGTTCGCCCAGCGCGAGCACATCGCGCCCCTCCAGCGGAAACACGGGCGGCGTCTGTGCGACCAGACGCTGTCGAAGCGCCGCCCATTCAGGCGCCCCGCCTCCGGCCAGCCATGCGCGGTCGATCAAAAGGCCCGGCTCGGCGTCAGCCAGCAGCCGTCGCAGCGCCGTGTCGTCGTCCCCTGCCTGTGGCACCGGCCCCGATCGCAGAGCGACCAGCCGGTCGCGATCCGCCGCCGACAGTCGCAGCCGCGCTGCGGCAAGCGCTGCGTCGCCGGTCAACAGCGCCGAGAGACGCAACACAGGATCTGCCGGCGCGCCCGCATCGATCAGCCGGGCCAGAGCCAATGGATTGGTTCCCTCGGGCAGAATTGCCCGCAGCACGCCCAAATCATCCATCCATGCGATGGCGGCGCGCGGATCAGGCGCCGACAGAATGCGGGAGAGCTCGCTCCAGACCCGCTCGACGGACAATCCGGCCAGCCCCGGAATGCCTTCACGGATCGCCGTTATCGCCGCTTTATCCGGAAGACCGGATCCATACCGGGCGAAGAACCGGAAGAAGCGCAGGATCCGCAGATAGTCCTCGGCGATCCGTGTGACCGGATCGCCGACAAAGCGCACGATACCGGCCTGCAAATCCGCAATGCCGTCGAAGTAGTCGAACACCTCGCCGTGGCGCGTCATCGACATGGCATTGATGGTGAAGTCGCGCCGCGCCGCATCGGCATGCCAGTCATCGGTGAATTCCACCACCGCATGGCGTCCATCGGTCGCGACGTCACGCCGCAGCGTGGTGACCTCGAAACCTCGGCTATCGACAATCGCCGTCACCGTTCCGTGCTCAATGCCTGTCGGCACGGCGCGGATGCCCGCCGCCCGGAGCGTTTCAGTCACCGCTTCAGGCACGCGCGGTGTCGCCAGGTCCACTTCGGTAACAGGCCGCTCCGCCAGCGTGTCGCGGATGGCGCCACCCACCACTCGCGCCTCGGGAAGCGCAGCCAGCAGCGCTGCCAGCGCCGGCTCGCTGAGAAAAGCGGGCGGGCGCATGATTTTCGCCGGGGCGTCATTCATTTCGGCACGCCGTGCCCGGCGATGATGTGTCCGTCTTCGTAGCGCGCCGGTGCATAGGCGTCGTGAGGTGAGATCGCCCGATCGCCACCCAGCCAGATCAAGGCCACTGCCAGCACGATGATCAGGCAGGCGGCGGCAATCACAATCCGCGTCGATGGGCCCGGCTCGCTGGAAAAATAACGCCAGGCGGCGAAGGCGAGGAACGGCGAAAGAAACAGCGCCAGTTCAATCAGCCGCAGCATGCGGCCCCGCCGCCCGTAGCTTCTGCGCCAGATGGACGAGGATCGCCGCCGTCGCGCCCCAGATATAATGGTCGGGATGCGGCCACACCCAGAAATCACGCCACATCCCGCGCACCTGGCGACGCTGCCGCCTGGGCGCGCCCGGGTCCAGCAAGACGTCGATCGACAGCTCGAAAACCGCTTCCACCTCGTCGGGTGCCGGCCGCAGATCGAATCCCGGCATCAGCACGCCCAGAACGGGCGTGATCCGATACCCCGTTCCTGTAACATGGTCATCCATCCGGCCCAACACTTCGACGCACGAGCGATCCAGCGCGATCTCCTCCTCGGCCTCACGGAGCGCAGCGGCCTCGGCATCCGCATCGGTCGCATCGATCCGCCCGCCTGGGAAACTGACCTGCCCACCGTGCTTGTTCAGATGCGCGTTGCGCTTGGTCAGGAGAATGCCAGGCGTTGGCCCCAGGATGATCGGCACGAGCACCGCCGCAGGAACGGGCGGCTTGTCGAGTACGTCCAGCACCTCGGCGCCATATGTGATGTCGCCCGACAGGGGGTCGGCGACGATCTCGTTCAGCCGCGTCCGCAGCTCTTTTCCGGTCATGTCGGAACCATAGCCCGCGTCGGGCTATTCTTCACCAGGCGGCAGTTCACCAAGTGAAAAGAATTTGCCGCAGCTCCACACCCCCAGCATGCGGCGGCAGCCAACCCACTCAGGCACACCAAGAGCGACCAGCTCGTAATACACCGCGCGATTGATGCGTGCCTCGATCCCGGGCCGCACAAGGATATAGGGAGTCGGTTCGCAGGTGAGGATGTCGTGCGCCACGCGGATCGGATGGTCCGGACCGGCCGTCACGACCTGATCGACGTTGGTGCGGAACGACAGCGACTGATGATGACCATCACCGTTCCAGTCCAGCTCGACGGCGACGAACGGCACATCCTCCACCTCGATGCGCCCGCGTTCGGCAGGAGTTTCCAGCCAATAGGATCCATCCGCCTCTCGCTTCAGGACACTGGAGAACAGGCATACCAGCTCCTTGCGGGCGATCGGGCTGCCGCGGTACAGCCAACTACCGTCGCGGCGGATGAGGAAAGGAAGGTCGCCGCAGTCCACGGGTGGCCGGCGCGGACGCTTCTGGCGGCAGGGGCCAGCCCCCATTGTCTCAGCGAATGCCACGGTAGGTGAGGATGGATGACCTACCATCATGGCGATTTCTGCTGGAGAGCTGGCCTCGTTCACGTCCGCGTCTCCGTTACTCGAAAACTTTCATCGTGTTGGGCGATATAGGTAGCATCCCCCTGCGCGCGAAAGTCCCTATATGACTGACGAGTAAGATTTGCAGAGGTGTGCGCACGTATGTCGGTGAGTATGGCCACCGCGCAACAAGGCGGGATTGACGCAGGCAGCATCCTTTCAGAAGTGGAAGCGCTGGGCGTGCGTGTCGGCAAGGTCAGAGCGGCGATTGCGCGCGTGATCTTCGGCCAGGACGAAGTGGTGGATCAGACCTTGATCACGCTACTGTCTGGTGGCCATGCACTGCTGGTCGGCGTGCCCGGATTGGGCAAGAGCCGGCTCGTGGAGACGCTTGGCACGGTGCTGGGACTGGCCACCAAGCGTGTGCAGTTCACGCCGGACCTGATGCCCGCCGACATCATCGGCAGTGAAGTGCTGGATGAAGCCGAAGGCCGCCGGAGCTTCCGCTTTGTGCCCGGTCCGGTCTTCTGCCAGTTGCTGATGGCCGACGAGATCAACCGTGCCAGCCCTCGGACCCAGTCGGCGCTGCTCCAGGCGATGCAGGAGCAGCGCGTGGCTGTGTCAGGGACCGAGCACGGGCTGCCGCGTCCGTTCCACGTCCTGGCGACGCAAAACCCGATCGAGCAGGAAGGCACGTATCCGCTGCCGGAAGCCCAACTCGACCGCTTCCTGCTGGAAATCGATGTGACCTATCCGCTGCTGGAAGCCGAGCGTACCATGCTGCTTGCGACCACCGGTGCCCCGGAAGCGCCTGCGGAACAGGCGATGACCGGCGACGAATTGCGTGCGGCGCAGGCATTGATCCGCCGTGTGCCGGTTGGCGAAACCGTCGTTGACGCGATCCTTGCCCTGGTCCGTGGCGGCCGCCCCGAGACCTCGGAGGACGAAATTGTCCGTCGCCATGTCGCCTGGGGCCCTGGCCCGCGCGCGGCGCAGGCGCTGATGCTGGCCTCGCGTGCCCGCGCGCTGCTGGGTGGCCGGCTCGCCCCGAGCATCGACGACGTGGTGGCGCTGGCCCGCCCCGTGCTGCGTCACCGCATGGCGCTGAATTTCTCCGCGCGGGCGGACGGCGTGGTGCTGTCAGACATCATCGATCGCCTGGTCGCCCGGTTTGCCTAGCGGCACGGTCCAGGCCTCCGCGGAAGCACGCCGAGCCGAGGCACTCGGCGCCCGCCTGCCCCCGCTGCTGGTCGCCGCCGAGCGCGTCGCCGCGACCGTGGCACAAGGTGTGCACGGCAGGCGGCGTGTCGGACAAGGCGACAGCTTCTGGCAGTTCCGTCGTTTCGTGACAGGCGATCCGATCAACCGGATCGATTGGCGCCAGTCCGCCAAATCGGGGCGCCCCGTCCCGGAAGGCTGGTTCATCCGCGAGACCGAGTGGGAAGCGGCACAGACCGTCTGCCTCTGGCGCGACGCCTCTGCTTCGATGAGGTGGCGTTCGCGCGTCGCCGCCGTGGAAAAGCGCGAGCGCGCAGGACTCCTTCTGCTTGCGCTCGCCTCCTTGCTGCTGCGCGGCGGCGAGCGTGTGACCCTTATCGCGCCTGACCAGCGCCCGATTGCTGGTCGTGCGGGCCTGGATCGGCTGGCAGAATCACTCGATCTCACAACAGACGATGTCGGGCTGCCGCCCCATGCGCCTCTGCCGCGCCATGCCCGCGTTGTGCTGTTCGGCGACTTCCTGTCGCCATTGCCGGAAATCCAGGCAGCGATCGGCCGTCTCGCCGCCACGCCGGTCAGTGGCCACCTGCTCCAAGTCCTCGATCCCGCCGAAGCCGATCTTCCCTATGCCGGCCGCATCCGCTTCCGTGGCCTGGAGCGCGAAGGCGATACTCTGATCCCGCGCGTTGAGGGCGTTCGCGATGAGTACGCGCGCAGGCTGAAGGCCCAGCAGGAGGGTTTGTCCGCCATTTGCGCTGCCGCCGGCTTCGGGTTCGGCATTCACCGAACGGATCATTCACCCGAGGCTGCGTTGCTCAGTCTATATATGGCGCTCACAGCACGATGATGGCCGGAACATCGCCGGCCATGGCCACCGGGAAAAGCCCGGTGACGCGATCTGAAGGCCGGGCTGGAGCCCGGGCGTTCGTATGATCTTTGCCGCGCCCTGGGTTCTGCTTGCCCTCCCTGCCCTGCCGTTGCTCTGGTGGTTGCTGCGCGTCACCCCTCCGGCGCCGCGCAGCGAGACCTTTCCCGCGATCCGCCTGCTGATGGGCCTGCATGCGCGCGAGGAAACGCCGGCCCGCACCCCCTGGTGGCTGCTTCTGCTGCGTATGACCGCCGCAACACTGGTGATTGTGGCGTTGGCCCGGCCCATCCTGGACGCGGGCTCGATCCTGCCGGGCACCGGCCCGCTGCTGCTGGTCGTCGACAACGGGTGGGCGTCGGCCGGTGACTGGCCGCGGCGCATGCAGGCTGCGAACACGGTGCTTGACCGCGCCGAGCGGGCGGGCCGTCAGGCCGCGCTGCTGACCACCGCGGCGGACGAGACGGCCGCGCCTCCCGAGATCACGGCCATCTTGCCGGCAGCCGACCTCCGCTCACGTCTGGCGGCGCTGCACCCGGAGCCATGGCCGCCGGATCGTGCCGCGTCAGTGGCTGCCTTGCGGGCGTGGCATCAACCCGGGGCCGCCGTGGTTTATCTCGGGGATGGCCTCACGCATGGCGACGATTTCTCCCGGTTCGCCACCGCCTTGCGGGATGCCGGGTCCGTCACCGAGCTGCGCAACCCGTCGGCTTCGGCCAGGCTCCTGCTGCCCCCGGGCAACGAGGCCGACCGACTGATCGCCCGGGTGCGACAGGCGCCGCAGCCTCTCGCGGGGCAGGCGGTTGTATTGGCGCAGAGTGGCGATGGCCGTACTCTCGCTCGGGCAACGATCGAGCTTCCGGCGGGCGCGGACGAGGGGAGCGCGGCCATCACCCTGCCGCCCGAACTGCGCAACCGGCTGAGCCGCCTGGTACTGGACGGCACTCCGAGCGCGGCCTCTGTTGTGCTGCTCGACGAGCGCTGGCGCCGCCGCCCTGTGGGCGTGCTCGCTGGCGATCTTGCCACCGCCGATACGCCGTTTGCCGGCCCGTTGTTCTTCCTGCGCCGCGCGCTTTCACCCTTCACCGAGGTCCGGGAAGCGGACTTGCAGACCCTGCTGAGCCGCGACCTGTCGGTCCTGATCCTGGCCGACCGTCCCCTGCCAGCCGGTCCGGACCGGGACGCGGTGGCGAACTGGGTTACCAAAGGTGGGCTGCTGATCCGCTTTGCCGGCCCGCGCACCGCCGAACAGCCGATCGGCGAGACAGATCCACTGATCCCAGTCCATCTGTTGGGTGGCGACCGGCAGCTCGGCGGCGCACTGTCCTGGGCGGAGCCTGCCGGACTGGCCCCGTTCACCCCCAGTTCCCCCTTTGCTGGCCTGGCTGTCCCCACCGAGGTGAAGGTGACACGGCAGGTACTCGCCGAGCCCTCCGCCGATCTGGCCAGCCACTCGTGGGCGACGCTGGCCGACGGCACGCCCCTGGTCACCCAGGCGGCACAGGGCGCAGGGCGCGTCGTGCTGTTCCACGTCACCGCGAACACCGACTGGTCCAATCTGCCGCTCTCCGGCCTGTTCGTTGAAATGCTGCGCCGCCTCGTTGCCCTGTCGGCCGGCGTTGCGACGCCCGCCGACAACACGGTTCTGGCGCCCGCCGAGACACTGGATGGCTACGGTCTGCTCACCACTCCGCCGGCGGCGGCCACGGGCCTGCCCTCTGACCAGATTGCGACCACGCCGGTCTCACCGCGTCATCCGCCGGGCCTGTATGGCCCGGAGAATGGCCGACGGGCGCTGAACCTGGCGGCAAACCTGCCTGCTCCGATGGCCGCTCCGGCGATATCCGGTGCACGGACCGAGGACTACGCCGCTGCCGTCCCTGAACGCGCGATCGGACCTTCCCTGCTGGCCGCAGCGCTGGTGCTGCTGGCGTTCGACCTGCTGATCGCGCTGGGCTTGCGCGGTCTGCTCCGCTCCTCGCGCGTCGCTGCCGCGATCGCGCTTTTGCTGCTTGCAGCACCTGCGGCACGGGCGCTCGACACCAACGTCAATCCAGCGCTGGCGACACGCCTCGGCTACATCATCACCGGCGATCAGCAACTGGACAACGTGTCCCGCACTGGCCTGGAAGGGCTGTCCGACTACGTGAACCGCCGCACAGCCGCGACCCTGGTCGAACCTGATCCCGTAGAGCCGGGAAAGACTGACCTCAGCTTTTACCCGCTGCTCTACTGGCCGATCAGCGCCGATGCGCAGCCGCTGACGCCGGAACAGGCCTCAGCCCTCAACGATTACATGAGCAGAGGCGGTATCATCCTGATCGACACGCGCAATTCCGGTTCCGGTGCAGGCTTCGCCCCAGGTACCGAGTCAGCGCTGCAACGCATCGCGCACGGCCTGATTATTCCGCCACTTGCGCCGCTCACCACCGAGCACGTGCTCGCTCACGCCTTCTACCTGCTACAGGACTTCCCGGGCCGCTACACCGGCGACACGGTCTGGGTGCAGCGCGACCAGGACCGCACCAATGACAGCGTCAGCCCGGTGATCATCGGTGGCGACGACTGGGCCGCCGCCTGGGCAGTCGATGACGGCGGGCGCAATCCGTACGCCGTCATTCCCGGCGGCGAGCGTCAGCGCACGCTGGCCTATCGCTTTGGCGTCAACTTGGTGATGTACGCCCTGACCGGAAACTACAAAGGCGACCAGGTCCACGTGCCGGCCATCTTGCAGAGGTTGGGTCAGTGAGACCCGAAGAAGTCATCGCCGCTCTGCGCTTCGAACCGCTGCTGCCGGTCTGGGCCATCGCGGCACTCGGTGCCCTGGCGCTGGCGATCGTGCTGCTTGCGGCATTCCATCGCGCCCGCGGCACCGTCCTGCGCGCCGCCGGCTTCGCTATCCTGGTGCTCTGGCTCGCCGGCCCCCGCATCGTGCAGGAAACCCGCGAGAACCTGCCCGATATCGGCCTGCTCGTGGTCGATCAGACGGCCTCGATGCAGATCGGGGATCGCGCGCGCCTTGCCGATGTCGCCCGCTCCGCCATCCAGCAGCAGGCCGGCAAACTTCACGACCTGGAGCTGCGAACGGTCACCGTTCCGGAAAGTGGCGATTCCGGCACCCGGCTGTTCGCTTCGATCGACCGTGCTCTGGCCGACATCCCGCGCTCACGGCTCGCCGGCACCGTCGCCATCACGGACGGCCAGGTGCACGACATCCCTGACGCC
>DATJJM010000199.1:0-15520 GCA_035492535.1 Acetobacteraceae bacterium
CGGCGCCAGCCCGTCTTCCAATGCCACCTTGCGCGGGCCGGTGCGGCGCTCCAGCAGCGCGGCCATGGAGGTAGGCCAGTTGGCCACAGCCATCTCGCGCTGCGCCTCGGTCATGCTCACCTGCGCCAGCTTCTCCGCCTCCACGAAGGTGGCCGTGGAGAGCTTCGGCCCCACCGGCGGCGCGGTATTGAACGCGCCGGGCGAACCGGGCGGCGGCGTGGTTGGCGTCGGGTTCTGCCCGGTCTGCGCCAGCGCGCCACCGGCCACCACGGCACCCAGCAGGCCCAGCGGCGCCTGGGTCAGGAAATCGCGACGAGTCTTCATGGTCCTCCCCGATGCGCCCCGCAGCGGGAGCGCGTTGCTGTCGAATCCGGCGAGGATGCGGCCTGCGCCGCACCCCGGGCATTCCGGGCGCGCCGGAATGGCGGCCCACTGTGAACCAGCCTCGCTGCGGGCACAACCTGGCTTGGGGGAACTCTGATGTTGCCCGTCATTCCCGCGAAGATCGGGATGAAGGGCAAGAAGCCGACTGATCCAAAAACGGGACGGAGCGAATCAAGTTGAAATAATTGCCTCCGTCGTCTTTGCCGTGTGCCTTCTCCTTCACCCTGCAGCTTTGAACATGTCGTCGAGGCGGGTATAGCTGTGCTCCATGCCGTCGGTCATGCCGGTGGAGACCGCGTCCTCACGCGCTTGCTTCGAAGCGAACGTCAGATTGCAGACGAGTGTAGTGACGCCGTTCTGCTCGCTGAGTTCGAGTGACACGATGCATGGGTCGCCCGCTGGCATGGCGAAGTCCATATCGCCCGGGTCGAAGTATTGGTCGTGGACCAGCTTCGACGGGCCGTTGACTTCGGTGAAGGTGCCGAGGAAGCCGAATCCCTTGCCGTCTTCGCGGTTTCTCCACTGCCATCTGTATTTGCCGCCGACGCGGACATCCATGTCGCACACCGGCATGTCCCAGCCGTCATAACCCTGCCATTTCCGCACGAGTTCGGGGCGGGTATGCGCATCCCACACCAGTTGGCGGGGCGCGTTGAAGGTACGCGTGACGCGGACTTCGCGATCACTGGGAAGTGTCACTTCTGCGGGCTTGGGCATGGTCTTCTCCCTGGTGTTTCGTCGTGATGGCGCGCCGCCATGAGGATGAACGGGCGAACGGCGCGCCGGCATGTGCGCGCTATTTTCTTGCTCGTTTGCGCCCGGACGGTTTGGCCTGGAGTTGCTCGATCAACGCATCGAGGCGCTGGTAGCTCTGTTCAAAGATCTCGCGGTAGCGTTCGATCCAGTCCACCGCCTCCTGCAATCGCTTCGGTTCCAGTTTGCGTGGACGCCGTTGCGCATCGACGTCCATCGAGATGAGGCCGGCGCGCTCGAGCACTTTCAGATGTTTGGAGATGGCTGGCTGGCTCATCTCGAACGGCTCGGCGAGTTCCGTCACCGTGGCCTCTCCCGTGGCCAGCCGCGCCAGGATGGCGCGGCGGGTGGGGTCGGCCAGGGCGGCGAAGGTGAGGTTGAGACGTTCCGAGGCTTGCATAGCCGTCCAGTTCCATAACTGATAGGTAATATACATAACCGGGAACAGGCCGGTCAAGACCTTGGCGAAAAAGGGGTCCGAAAGAGCCGGGCCACCTCAGACCCCTTTGTTTTGCGGGACGTCTTCGATCGGGTCGAAGAACAAGGGCTCTGAACGGGAAGAGCCAACCGGGTCAGGCTTGCGGTGCCATTCGCCGACCTGCGAACCCGGCACGCCGAGCAGAAAACTCCACCCGCCGAGTTCGGAAGTCCATGCGACGGAAGTCAAATCGAAACTGGGGGCGTCGCTGATATATCAACCCGTCATACTTGCCCCAGCCCAGGAGCAGATATGGAAACGATCCACGTAGTGCAGCCCTTCGACCGGGTGAAGAACGGCCTGAAACCAGGCCAGGTCCTGCAGTTCAAGACGGCCGATGAGGCAGCGCGCCGGGCCGGGCTGCTGGCCGGCAAGCATGCCGGCGTCGTCGCCTACAGCATGGACGTGGACGAGGAGAGCGGCGAGTACGGCACGCCGCGAGTGCTGTTCGAGTCGGGGGACGTACCCGAGCTTTGATCGGCCGTAGAACCGGATCGGGTTCACGTGATTCCGTGCCGACACGACGCGGTCGGGGGGGCTCGGGGCGGCTATCATGGCGTCATGTCCAAGCTGCTCATGAACCTGCGCAACGTGCCCGACGATGAGGCCGACGATGTGCGCGCGATGCTCGACGCGCAGCGGATCGCGTTCTACGAAACCCGACCCAGCATCTGGGGCATCTCGGCTGGAGGCATCTGGATCACGGAAGACGCGGCCTTCGCGGACGCCAGGCGCGCGATGGACGACTACCAGCAGCAGCGCGCGGCCCGGGCCCGTGCCGAATACGCCGCTGCCAAACTCGCAGGCACCGCGGAGACGTTCTTCACGTTGCTTCGTGCAGATCCGGTGCGCGTCGTGATGAGCCTGTTGGGCATCCTCTTCGCGTTGGGCCTGGTGACGCTTCCGTTCTTCCTGTTGCGCGGATAGGGCCGCAAGCAGGAACAAGCGGCACGGAGCGGAAACCGGGACGGTGGGAGTCGAATCCCCGTCATGGCGCAGGAGGCGGCGACATGAGTGATCGCGCGGTCATGGAAGGGGTGCCTCGGCGAGCCATGCCTTCCTGGACTGACAGGTTTCCATGGCGCGCTCGTAGGCTTCGCGTGCGCAGGTGCGGGCCATATAGGACTGTTCTGCTTCGCCGAGGCTGACGCCTCCGGCTCTCTGGGCGAGCTGCAGCGCATAGGTCACCGAAATGTCGGCCGCCGTGAAGGTCTCGCCGGCAAGATAGGGCGTGCGTGCAAGCTGCCGCGTCACCAGGGTCAGCCGGCTTTCGAAGACGCCTAGCGCCTGGCCGGCACTCCAGTTCTGCCGCTCGGACTCCGGCGCAAAATGGCGGGCGCCAACGACGAAGTAGATGGAGGCGGCGAGGCCGGCTTCGCCGAGGTGGAGAAACTGCTGGTAGGCGGGGAAGGCTGGATCGTGCGGGTCGGGCGCGAGCGACGTCGGCCCGTAGCGAGCCATCAGGTACTCCATGATCGCAATGGACTCGACCATCGTGACGTCGCCGTCCTGAATCGCCGGAATGAAGCCGGCAGGGTTGATGGCCAGGAACTCCGTGTCCTTCTCGACGCCGGCCAGAAGATCCACCGGCCTCAGCCGGTACGCAAGCCTCATCTCTTCCAGCAGCCAGACGACCCGGAAGCCTCTTCCTTCACCAAAGACGGTGATCATCTTGCAGCCCTTTCTTGATTCGGCCTTGTCGGCCCCATGTCGGAAAGACGAATGGGAAACTCGAAAATCGACGTCGCCGGCGCAACCCATGCAAAGCAGGGCAACACAGCCAGTCCATGGCCTGGGCGCGCCCGTCGTGATCGAATTTGCGGACCGGCGGAAACCGACCCGAAACGGGCAGGCTGGCCGGGACCCGCTGCACACTCTTCCGTGGCACTGTCGATTTCCGACTACCAGCTTCGTCGTCCGTGCATACCCACCCAAAGGATCGCCCATGAAATACCTCGGCCTGGCCTACTTCACCCCCGAGAAATTCGCCGCGATGGCGCCGGACGATGTCAAGGCATTGGTGAGCCAGTGCCCGGCACTGGACGAGAAGATGCGCGCTACCGGCAAGGTTCTGGTTTCCGCGTCGCTGGGCGATCTGGACAGCTGGCGGACGCTTCGCCCGCGCCGCGGCAAGACGCACGTCAGCGATGGGCCTTACACCGAGTCGAAGGAAGTGGTGGGCGGCCTGTTCATCATCGAGGCGGACAGCCATGACGAGGCGCTGCGCATCGCATCCATGCACCCCGCGGCCACGCTGGGCGAAGAAGGCGGATGGGCCGTCGAGCTTATCCCCATGGATCTCTACCTGGCCCGATGAGGGCCTGGATGCCTCTCTCAGGAATGCCTTGGCGCCGCCTTCTCCACAGACAGCTCCACGGCTTCGGCCGGCCCCTGCCGGCGGCCTCGCGCCGATCAGGATCGATGGGTTCTACTGGGCAACTTCATCGGCGTGCGCCTCGAGTGGTCCGCCGATTCTGGGTCCTGGTCCGTGCGGGTCGCGACGGTACACGAGCGGAGCGGGGTCAACCGGGCTATCGTGCCGCCCTGATCACGAAGAAACCCCATGACGAAAAGCTACGACCCACCGCTGACCACGAACCCGCACGCTCCCCTCTACCGCGTCGACAAGGCGATCCGCGCAGCCCAGCAGCGGCTGGATGCCGCTATCGACGCGAAGCGACATCACACCAGCCAGAATCTGGCCCACGAAGTGATCAAGGAGGCTCGCGAAGGACTCAGGAAGTCCGAGCTGCTGCGTGTCCTCAAGCTCAAGGAGCTCGCGCAGAAGGCGGCGGAGGCCGAGGCTGGAAAATAGACGGAACGGGCCTTGACCCGCCCTGATCTGCCGATCCGACGTTCCCGGGAGCGAAAGCGTGCAAGCTGTCGATCATCCATTCGATCTGGTGCTGTCCTATCCGCAGTGGCAAGGCTCGGGACGCCCGGAACACCTGCGCCGGGGCGCGCAGGCCGCGGCCGATGTCTGCCGCAACTACGGGCCGCTCGAGCGTGTCCCGGAGGCTGGCGAGGGCGAGGCCAGCGGCGGTATCCGGCGCTGGACAGCGATCGCCGAGCAGTTCCGTTCGGCCCAGGCGATCCTCGATGCGAGGCAGCCCGGGCGCATCCTGACTGCCGGCGGGGATTGCGCCTGCGATATTGCCGTCATCGACTACCTGCATCGACGCTATCCGGACCTGACCGTGATCTGGGTGGATGCGCATCTCGACGCGAACACGGTGAACACGACGCCCAGCGGCAATTTCCACGGCATGCCGGTGGCCGCGATCCTGGGTTCCGCTCCGGTCGAGCTGCAGGCGTTGCTTTCGACACCGCTGCCACCGTCGCAATTCCGTTATGTCTCGGCCCATGTCGGCGACGAGGGCGATTGGGCGTTCCAGCGGGCTCATGACCTGAGGTGGCTGGAACCCGGGCAACGCATCGCCGAGCAGGCCGTTTCCGGGCCCATCCACATTCATTTCGATCTGGACGCGCTCGATCCTGCCGAATTCCCGCACGTTGCCTATCCCGACGGCAGGCTGCCGTTCGACGCCGGACTTGCTCTGGTGCGCAGCGTTGCCGCCGACCTGGTCGGTCTGACGATCACCGAGTTTGCGCCTTCGGACGAACGCGCTGCACGGAACGGCAGTGGCTTCATCGAACGGCTATGCAGGGCCGCCGCCACAAGGCAATGATGGACGTCCGGCGGAGCCAGAGCCCCTCAGGGCGGCTCAGCCGCCGATGCCGGGACGCAGGGACTTCGGCTGCCGGGGCAAGCCGCCGTCCCTCTACGGCAGCGGTTGCGTTGGCCGGGAAGCGGTCGCGCTCCTTCCTTCCGTCGCGGTATAGCCGTCGTCCAGCGTGTGCAGGAAGGTGATGATGTCCCGGATGTCCTGGTCGGTCAGCGCCGGACTGTCGCCGACGTGGCGATCGAAGGGGGCATCGGTCGTGTCCAGGTTGGCGCGGTAGGCCGCAGGCAGGTCGTCGTATGACGCCAGCGTGCCGTCGGCGTTGCGCGGATAGACCTTGTCCGGCGCCACGGCGCGCAGGTTGTAGAAGTCCAGTACCTGCCTGAGCGTGCGGTAGACGCCGTTGTGGAAGAACACCTGGCGACGGTCCACGTTGCGCAGGGTCGGCGTGATGAACATGCCGCAGTACTGGGTCTGCCTGGCCAGGTCCGTGCGGAACGGGCCGCACAGGCCAAGGTCGTGGAAGTGCGGATCGCGGTTCATCGGCAGCGCGGGATTGCGCGGCACGCCCAGCGCTTCGTACTGGGTGTCGGTGAACAGCGGCGGCAGCCGGTCGGATGTGACCGTGCTCAGGTGACAGGCGGCGCAATTGCCTTTTTGCGGATCGTTGAACACGTCCAGGCCGCGCGCTTCCGCCGCGCTCAGGCGCGTCTTGCCCTGCAGCCATGCGTCGTACTTGCTGGTGAAGGGATGGAACGACACGTCTTCCGTTTCGAAGCGGCTGATCGCGAACATCGCCTCGGCGACCAATCGGTCGGGCTGCTCGAGGATGTCCTCGCCGAACAGCTGCTGGAACTGTGCGTGGTACGGGCTGGCGGCCAGTCTGGTGGCGACCTGCCCGATGCTGCTGTTGGCCATCTCGACCGGATTGAGCATCGGCACCAGCGCCTGGCGCTGCAACGACGCGGCGCGGCCGTCCCAGAACAGTCCGCCCATCGGCACCATCGGCACGCTTGCCGGCGGAGCGCCGGCCGACTTCTGCGCGCGCGCCGTCTGGCCGGCGGCGCGGGCCAGGGCGTCGAGATTGACCGGCGCTTCGACCTCGCCCGCGTCCGGCCCGATGCTGAAAGGCGGCTGCCGGTACAGGTAGGCCAGCGACGGCGGCGGGCGAAAACCCCGCTGCCCCAGGTGCGCGCCGCCCGGCTGCAGCGTCTGCGCATTGGGCGGGTTGTAGCCGCGCGCCGGGTCGTGGCACGAGGCGCAGGACTGTTGGCCCGACGCCGACAGCGCGGGGTCGAAGAACATCAGCCGTCCGAGGCGCGCGACCGCACTCAGCGGGCGATCCGGCGGCAGGCGCAGTTCGACCGGGTGCGGATTGATGCCGCCGTCCATCACGGCGATGCCGGACGCCGCCGGCGCGGCCTGCGCGTGGTTCACCCAGGCCAGCGCCCACCCGGCGCTGCCCATGGCAGCCAGGCACAGCAACCCGCCGACCCTGCGTCCGCAGGCCTGGCGGAAACGACGGACGGCGCGCGCGCCATCCACGGCGACGGCGTGGATTCGGGAAGGAGCCATGACGATCCGGCAATCTCTGCAACGACGCCGCCCCGTCGGGCGAATCCGACGAAGCGGCGTGGGGACGATGTGCATGCGGTCGTGCGCGGACCCGCGGGACCGCGCACGACCGGATCGATCACCGCAGACTCAACCGTGCCACGGCCTCGGCCACGGATCGCGGCCGTGATCATGCCCATGCCCGGGGTGCGAGGGCGGCACCTCGGTACCCGTGTCCGGATCCAGGAACAGTGGCTGGGTAGCGAAGGCGCGACCATGGCGGAAGTCGAACATGTCCATGATGCTTCCCGCGCTGGCGTCGTTCGAACCCTGGCCGATGCGCTCGCCATCGAGCCAGTTGTCCTCGATGAAGCGCACTACCGAGGACTGGGTCAGGCGGTTGCTCGCCACGTAATTGCTGCGGGCATACGGCGACAGCACCAGGAAGGGAATGCGCGTGCCGGGGCCGCAACGACCGTTGACCACCTTGCCGTCGAGGCCCTGGCCGGGCGTCGCGTCCTTGCTGGTGCAGAGGCCGGCGCCGTTGAGCTGGTCGGCGGTCGGATCGGCCGATGAGGTGGTCGGCGCCGCGTAGCGGTGGTCGTACCAGCCATCGGAATCGTCGTAGGTGACGATGATCGCCGTGTCCTTCCACTCCGGCCGGCTCTCGATGAAGTTCACCAGTTGCACCAGGTAGGCCTGCTCGTCGAGCGGGTCCGAATTGCCCGGATGCGCATCGCCCACGGCCGGCGACTTGATATAGCTCACCGCGGGGAAGTTGCCGCCCTTCACGGCGTGGTAGAAATCCTCGATGTCGTACGCGTGGTTCACCGGCGTGCCGGTGCCGTCTTTCGGATCGGCGTGGCCGACATAGTCCGGCGAGGTCGGACGCTCGTGGGTCGGGTTGGCGGTGGAGGCGTAGTACTGGAACCAGGCGTGGTGCGGGATGTAGTCGGTCTTGCTGCCACCCAGCACGTTCGAATAGGTGCTGCGGGCGCAGCCGGTGCTGCCGTTCTCGTTCACCGCGGTGAGGTCGAAGCCGCCCATGAAACTGCCCCAGCTGATATGTCGCGCATCGAGCAGGTCGCCGATGTTCTTCGAGGTCATCCGTACCGATTTGCCCGCATTGGAGCAGACGTCGTAGGCCGGATCGGGATCGCCGGTCACGGTATAGCCGCCCTGGCCGTCGGGCGTCACGCCGCTGGGGGCGACACCGGCCGGGATGATCGCACCGGCGGTCGTGCCGGCGACGACATGCAACGCACCCGGCGTCGACGGACCGTAGGTGTCGGTGTAGGCGTTGTCGTTCATCGCGAAACGCTGCGCGTAATTCCACAGCGCGGTGACGGTGTTGCCGTCGTAGTAGCCCATCACCAGTCCGTGGGTACCGAAGGTGCCGGTGCTGCTGACGGTGTTGTTGCCGGTATGCAGCGGGAAGAGGTCGGCCTTGCCGTTGTCGTAGGCCTGCTGCTCCGCCGTGTAGCCGTGATTCTGGCCTTCGGTATTGGCCTGGGTGCGATCCAGGCGGAACGGATTGATCGCGTTGACGCCATTGGCCGGGTTGAGCTTGTTGGGATTCGCAAGGAGCAGGCGGGCATCCAGGCCTTCGACCCGCGGCGTGAACGGCCTGGCGTGGAACGGCGGCTCGCCGTCCGGGTTGGCCGCATGCGGATAGGTGGCGAAGTAGTGATCGAACGAGCGGTTCTCGTCGAAGATCACCACCAGGTGCTTGATCGGCGTGGTGGTCCGGGGATCGCCATGCGGCGGGTGCCATGCTGACGAAGCGGTCGTGTTGCCGTGCTCGGCAGTCGCGCTGACTTGGGCCGAGGCGGCAAAGGCGACGCTCATGACGGCAATGGATGCCGGCAGGAGCGCCTTGCGGAACATCGAAAGACTGAGCATGTAAAGACTCCTGGTAGAGAAGTGACGATGCCGGTCATGAAGGACCAGAGGTCCGTGGATTCCCCAAGCGGTGTCGGCGATGCGATCGGGCGCGTCCCCAGAGACCACACGATTCAAGCACCCGGATATGAACGTTCCGGGACAGACAGCCGCGCAATCGCGAGAAGCGGTGTCAGGAACAATTTCCGGCAACGGATGGGCTGCCGGTCTTGAGCGACTTGAAGATGCTCTCCATCGCCGGGTTGTCCCGGCAGTTGCGTGCCCGGCGCCCGCCTTTGTCGATTCGGACAGCGTCCGTGCGTCGAGGGAAGGCAGCCACCGGGGCTGCGTTGCCTTGAGGCATGACATGAGCGAGTACCTGATCTACTTCAACCAGCCGTGGGTCGGCGAGCACTCCGCGGCGTGGTTCGACGCGCGCGGTTCGCGGGCCAGGGCGGTCGTGGAAGAGATGAAGGCGGCCGGCGTCTACGTGTTCGCCGGAGGACTGGAGGAGGATCCGGATGCGGCCTTCACCGCGGATGCCACCCGTGGTGCGCTGATGTTCACCGACGGGCAATACGTCCGGAATCCCCAGTTTCTGGGCGGATTGACCGTGATTGAAGTGGCCGATGAGCAGGCGGCAAGGTGGTGGGCCGGCAAGCTGGCCGAAGCATGCGGCTGGCCACAGGAGGTTCGCAGATTCAAGCGGTAGCCCGAGGCGTTCTGCGGTTTCCCGGCAGGGTCGACTCGGGCTCCTGTTGTTTGCGAGTCGTGTTTTCTGTGGCCACCCCACGAGCCGTGAGGAAGTGCAGTTCGGTCAGGGCTCGTTCGGCGGAGTGGCTCAGGGGCCGATGCGTCGCCACACCGAAATCGGCACGTTGCCGTCCGGCCGCGGCGGTACGCGGTAGCTGAGCGTGTCGCCGTGCAACTCGAAGGCGCGGCGTTGCTCCTGCCCCTCCCAGTTGGGAAAGGAGGCCCCGTCGATATGGAACACCAGCTGGTGCCGGCCCGGATCGACCGCAAGCATGCCGTAGTGGGTGCTCGCGCCCATCACGGCCGCCCGGTATTCCTGCGCGCTGGCCCTGGCCTTGTCCGGGTTGGCGAAGCGCGGGCGGTCGGCGCGGTAGAGCTGCAGCGAGTAATGCCCCGCGCGGTCGATCAGCAGCAGGCCCTTCGGCGCATCGCCGTAGTCGTGCGAGCGCGAGCCATCCGGATGCAGCACGTCGGCTGCCACCAGCGTCCAGGTGCCGGCCAGCGAGACATCGTCGCGGGTGTCGGCCGCCCTGGCGCCGGAGGACAGGGCCAGACCGGGCAGCAGGCAGGCGATGGCGGCAAGGCGGGGGAACAGGCGATGCAGGTTCATGGGATTTTCCTCTTTCGAAATCGGGTGGTGCACTCGTGGGTGAGGCCTCGCCGATCGTAGGACTTGCCGACGCGCGGAAAAACCGAATAATTCGACGGCAACACTTTCGAATTTCTTACCGATGCCACTCCACAACCTCGACATGGACGCACTGCGCAGCCTGGTGGCGATCCTGCACCTGGGCGGACTGGCGCGTGCCGCGGAACGGATCGGGCGCTCGCCCTCGGCGATCAGCCAGCAGATGCGCAAGCTGGAGTTGCAGCTGGGCGAGCCGCTGTTCCGCAAGCAGGGTCGCCGCGTGGTGCTGACCGAGGCGGGCGACCGCGTGCACGCCTACGCGCGCCGCATCCTGGAGCTCAACGACGAAGCGGTCCACGCGGTGCGCGGTGCGGCGGTCGACGGTACGGTGCGCTTCGGCCTGCCGGGCGATTTCGCCGAGTCCTGGTTGCCGATGGCGTTGGGGCGGTTCCGCAAGGCCTATCCGGCGGTGCGGGTGGATGTGCTGGTCGAACCCAATCGCCTGCTGCTCGAACGGCTCGACCGCGGCGAGCTCGACCTGGTCCTTGCGATGAACCAGGGCGGGCGCGCGGATGCCGAGCGTCTGGCTACGCTGCCGATGACCTGGATCGGACCGGCCGGATCGGGCGAGCTCGTGCGGTCCGATACGGTGCTGGATCTGGCGCTCTACCAGCCGCCGTGTTTCTTCCGTCAGGCGGGTACGGCCGCACTGGACCGGGCCGGCATCGCCTGGCGGCCGGCTTTCGTCACCGCCAGCCTGCACAGCCTGTGGGCCGGCGTGGCCGCGGGCCTGGGCATCACCGTGCGCACCGGCGCCGACCTGCCGCGCTCGCTGATGCGCCTGGACGAACGTCACGGCCTGCCGTCGCTGCCCGGCGTGGACCTGTGCCTGCATGTCGCCCCCGGCTCACCGTCGGCGGCGCTGACACACCTGCGGCAAGCGGTGAGGGAGCAGGCGCGGACGCATCTGGGCCAGGCGGGTCAAGACGGTCATTGAGAGCCAAACCGGGTCAGATCCCCCTATATGCGATATGCGCGGTTTGCGGTGACTGATGTGGCGAGGGGCGAGGGCCGATGGGCAGGACCGGGTCGGTTTGGCAGGCTGAGCGGTGTCGAGAGAGGCTCCGGATGCTGCGCCAACCCAGACCAGAGCTTGCCGATGTGCCGCAGCATGTGGTGCAACGGGGCAATGATCGTCGGCCACGCTTCTACGTGGCGGACGACTACCACTACTATCTTGCCGGGTTGCGCGAATCGGCTATCCGCCATGGCTGCCCTGTGCAAAGCTGAGCCAGGATCGTTTCGCTGACCGGATCGACATGCATCGAGCCCGTCATTCAGCCGTCGAACGTGCGAGAAGAACCCGTATGCTGCAAACCAGGGGCGGTTCATCTTGCCTGAGAAGCAAGCGATCCCAAGGGGCAGAGACATTTCCTTAGCGATTTGGATATCGCTGATCTCTTCTCTTGGACAATTCGTTGAAAAAATGGAGATGCTCATGCATTTGTATCTATCGCAACGAAGTGTGAATTGGGGTAATACCAGGGCCGCATGCCTGCGGTTGCACCCCCTCGGTGTTGCAGATTTCAATCACCAGGGGCCGGGCCATCCCGAGCCTTATGCCGAATGCGCAGCGTGTCAAAGACGGCTCCCCATCGTTCTGATGGATATTGATCATATTCGGGATAGGGCGGGATACACGAGCAATATTTTCGATACTACCAATATCAGGTTTTATGATGCATTGAATGGGGCGAATATAACGGACAACTTTGTATGTGAAAGCCTGGGTCACTCCGTGTCGGTTTATCTGAGAATAGTGCAGGCCCCGCGGATAGATGGCAGGCCGTCGAGGGCCGGTGCGGGTGAGAATATGGTGCGTGGGGACAGAGCCGTGACGATAGATGCGAACACGGCTTACGAGAACGACCTGGCGAACCTGCAGTGGCTTTGTGGCCTTTGCAACTCAAGTAAAAATAATGCTGACTGGAACACCTGGATAGGCGCCGCCTACCCGGGGCGGGCAGCGCAACCGTTCCGGTAACTGATAAAAAAAGGCGTTGGGAGCCAACTGGGGTCATTACATCCACGTGCAACAGCAGCGCGCACCTGGCAATGCCACGGTTCCGGCTTCAGCGCGGGCGCAGCCAGTTCAGGTAGATCAGTTGCGCCTTGTCCTCGGCGCGCACGCCTTCGCGCTCCTCCGTCACCACGGCCCAACGCGGCGCCGGGCCGCCACCGGGCAGGCCGGACACCTGCACCTCCACGCCATGGGGCAGGGGGAACCGGGTAGCCAGCACCATCACGTCGTCGACCTTCGCCACCAGCATGGCGGGCTTGTCGGCCGGACTGGTATCCCATCCGGACACGATGCGGATCTTCACTTCACTGGGAGGCGTCTCGCTGCGATGATCGAGCGACAGGCCGTCGATCTTGTGCAGCAATTCGTTCAACTGCGGCTTGCTCCAGTCCACGTCGCCGACATGGACGTCCGAGCGGTTCTTGTCGCGTGCCATGCGTTGCCCCTCTCGCAAGAGTGCACACCGGATGACCCGCGATCCGCATCGGGTTGCCTGACGATCAACCGGCACTGGCGCCCGGCAACCGCAGTGGCGTGCTTGAGCGGAACCTAGCACGTTCCGGGCCGACAAGGCGACGGAGGAAGTCGATGATCTCCGGACGGGTTTGCCCCCGCCTCGACCGCCCGGCCAGCCGCCAGGGGGCAAGCGGATCGCAGTGCACTTCCCGCGGAAGTCGCCCCGGTGCCATGCCGCCTGTCGCACCTTCTGCCGTTCCTGTTCGAACACCGGGCGCTCAGAACGGGTGCTGCCGATAAAACTGCTCGAGCTGCCGATAGACGTCCGGCAAATGCTCTCGCAATGCTGCCGGTGCCTCGAAGAACTGCTCGCTGGCCACCGCGAAGAACTCGGCCGGACTTTCAAGCGCATACGGGTCGATCGGCAATCCGGCTCCGTTGCGTTGCTCCTCCTGCAGGCGATCCCAGGCGCTCGAGAAGACCTGCGACCACACGCGGCGATCCATGCGCCGATGCAGTGGCGGAAAGCCGTTGGCATCCCCGTTGAGCATGTCGAGCTTGTGCGCCATTTCGTGGATGACCACGTTGTGCCCGGGTTTCTTCCCGGTATTCAGCACATCCGCCCAGGACAGGATCACCGGCCCGCGGCCCCATGCCTCTCCGGCCATCACGCTGCCGGTCTGGTGAACCACTCCCGCCGCATCCATGTGCGGGCGCCGTGGAATGAACGCATCCGGGTACACGATGACGCTGTGCCAACCGTCGTACCAGTCCATGCCCAGTTTCAGGATGGGCAGGCAAGCATGCGCCGCGATCAGGACCCGGTCGGCGTCCTCGAGATGCAGGCCCCTGGTCGGCTCCAGCGACTTGCTCTCCAGGAACAGCGTTGCCATCACGCGCAGCGTGGCCTGGTCGGTAGCGCCCAGCCGATGCGCCGGGACGCAGCGCTGCAGCGCATTTCGCCAGAGTCCTTCGGCGATCGGGCGCCGGACGAGGATGCGTCGCAAACGCCAGTTTCTGATTTTGTCGAACATGGCCACATGCCGGAGGGAAGCGCAGAGCCAACAGCATCTGGGCCGAGGTGCACTTTCTCAAGCAAAACGGGGCCATCTCGACGCAGTCCCGTTCCGCCCCTGCTCGTCGGTGTCGATGCCTTGCGCATACGGCTGCCGGATCGTTCGGGTTGTTCCTGACAGGTCCTTGCTACTTCCCGCGCGCCAGCTTCTCTTCCACCGCGCTGAACGCGGAGCGTCCGCCCAGCCGTTGGTCCGGCATGCCGGTCGCGAACCAGACCACGCCGGTGCCGTGTTCGCGATCCACCCACAGCCCGGCCTGGAGGCCGTAGGCGGAACCGGAATGCCCGATGCGGGCGATGCCGTCGCCGAACGGATCGTCGCGACAGCCGGTGGCCGGCGTGGCCAGGGTCTGCACGGCCATGCCGTAACGGCAGAAGAAGCCCTTGCCGCGGTCGTCGGTGTCTTCCTCGTAGGTCAGGCCGTTGCCGTCGCGGTATTGCCAGAGCGGGGTGATCAGCGCCTGCACGGACGCGGGCGCCAGCAGTTGCACGCCGTCGATGCGGCCGTTGCCCAGCAGCAGGCGGCCGATGCGCGCGAGGCCATGGGCCGAGATGCGCAGGCCACCTTGCGGCGAGAACAGCGCGCCGTTCTCGCCGGCACGCCATTGCGCGAGGTTGCAGCTGCCGTCCCGGGCGGGAACCACCGGGCAGTCCGGTTTGCGGCCGTGGTTGTCATCCTTCACCGGCTTGCCGTCGACGTCATACAGCACTACCGCGCGGGCAGCCGTTGCGTCGCTGCATGTGTCCCAGTTGAAGCATCCATCGATGTGCAGCGGCTTCAGCACCAGGCGCTGCATCAGCCGGTCGAAGCGCTCGCCGGTGGCCCGCTCCATCACTTGCGCCACCAGCGGGAAGTTGAGGTTGGTGTAGCGGAAATACGTTCCCGGCGCGTGTTGCGTATCCCAGGCACGCGGATCCTCGAGCAGCTCGCGCAACTGTCCATCCAGCGGCGTCTGCCAATAGCCGGCCGCGTCGGTGAGGCTGGAACGGTGCGACATCAGCAGGCGCAGCGTGATGGGCGTGTCGGGGAAGGCCGGATTGCGCAGCGGCCAGCCCAGTTGCCCGGAGACGTCCGCATCGAGGTCGAGTTTTCCGGCCTCCACCAGGCGCATCACGCCGATGGCGGTGACCAGCTTGGAGATCGAGGCGATGCGCACCGGATCGTCCGCGCTGACCTTGCGTCCGGCAGCCTTGTCGGCGAAGCCGTGGACCTGGGTGGACGTGACGCCGTTGCGGTCGAAGCCCACGCGGACGGTGGCGACGGGAGCGCCCGCCCATGCCGTGCCGGCGAGAAGAAGCAGGCCGAGCAGACAGGCGCTTCCGCCTTTGCGCATCCAGCGGGTGCTCATGGGCATCGCCTCCGACATGGGGTCTGCCGGCATTCTAGTGGTGGCGGCACATGCCGGGAAAACGAAGCCGGGGCCGGAACGCACTTCTTCCGGCAGCCGGCTTGACCCGGGTTTTCCGGTTTTCGGCTTGTTGCGAAGCGCCGGGTCCGCGTTCCACGAGCGGGAAGGCGGCGCCGTTACGGACGGTTGCCGGTGTGCCGCGCGATCACGGCACCGCAGCGGTGACCACGATCTCGATTTTGCAGTTCGCCCTGGCCAGCTTCGCCTGCACCGTGGCGCGCGCCGGCGTGGCGCCCTCGGCTATCCACTTGTCCCAGGCCTCGTTCATGCCGGCGAAATCGGCCATGTCGGCAAGGAAGATTTCCGCGCGCAGGATATGCGTCTTGTCGGTCGCGGCCAGCTTCAACAGGTCATCGATGGCCTGGAGCACCTGCCCGGTCTGACCG
>DATJJM010000200.1:0-3220 GCA_035492535.1 Acetobacteraceae bacterium
TTCCCAATCCGGTCGCGCGCGACTTTCACATAACCGGCAGCAACGCCGAGGATCAGCGCACCACGACGTGCCTTCTGCTTCAACGCCTCTTGCGAGCGCTGGCGAAATAGCGACAGCTCAAGTTCGCTCATCGTCCCTTTCGAGACGACGACATACTGCCCAGGAACAGCCATTTGACGTCCTGATCCGATACCCACATCACCCACGTGCGGGCGAACGCGTGGCAGTCGTACGCCGTTTGCAGTATGGCGGCAGCAGCCACTTTGTTATCGAACAATCCGACGGCACTCGGGCGCTCTTGCCTGCATGGATGACGGAACCCTGGGCGGCACAGCTTACGATCGTCGAACGGCCACGCCTGCCACTTGAGGCCCTCTACGCGCTGCGCAGCACGATCATTGGCGCACTCCTATCGTTGTCACTTGCGACTCCGATGAGGGAGGGGAGTGATGATCGCTCGACTGGACGGCAGCTGCCAGCTCGATCTGCTCGTGCGCGCGGCAAACACGCTGGATCCGAGCCGGATATCTCCGCAGATTCAAACGGAAGTGACGTCTCTGCTAAAGCTGCTCATGGCGGAGCACATCGCCGCCGACGTGGCGCTGCCGCTCGAGGCTGCCAATGAATAAGATAACACCGGAGCATTTGGCACGCGGCGCGTATGTTTACGTGCGGCAATCAACGGGGGATCAGCTGCTCAACAACCCCGAGAGCCGGCGACGGCAATATGCCCTGGAGACACGAGCGCGCTCGCTGGGCTGGGAGAACGTCATTGTCATCGACGATGATCTGGGCCGGTCCGGCAGTGGTCAACTCCGGCCGGGATTCGAACGTCTGCTGGCGGCAATCTGTGCCGGCACTGCGGGTGCGGTGTTGGCGATCGAGGCATCGCGGCTGGCCCGCAACGGCCGCGACTGGCACACGTTGCTGGAATTCTGCGCCTTGGTGAACACCCTGATCATTGACGAGGACGGGATCCATGACTCCCGACTGGTCAACGATCGGTTGCTGTTGGGGTTGAAAGGCACATTTAGTGAGCTCGAACTCTCGATGTTCCGGCAACGCTCGCGCGAGGCGTTGCGTCTGAAGGCTGCGCGCGGCGAGCTGCACACAACGGTGGCGATTGGCTACCGGCGCAGCACGAATGATCGTCTGGAACAGGACCCGGACGGGCGGATCCGTGAGACGCTATCACTGGTGTTCCGCAAGTTTGCCGAGATTGGCAGCGTGCGCCAGCTGGTCCTGTGGCTGCGGCAGGAGCGAATTGAGCTGCCAGTTGCTATCCATGGTCCTCAGGGACGGACCGTGCAGTGGCGCCTGCCAAAATACCATACGGTGCATCGGCTGCTGACCAATCCGGTCTATGCTGGAGCCTATGTCTTCGGGCGCACTGTGACCCAGGCTCGGTTCGAGGCAGGGCGCAAAGTCGTCACTCACGGCATCGCCCGGCGGCGGGAGGAATGGGAGGTGGTGATCCGCGACCACCATGATGGCTACATCACGTGGGAGGCGTATGATCGGAATCAGACCGTCATCGCAGGCAACGCAAATATGAAAGGGGCGATGGTGCCAGGTTCGGTGCGTAATGGTGGTGGCCTGCTGGTTGGACTGCTGCGATGCGGACACTGCGGACGTAGGCTCAAAGTACACCACAATGAGCATCACGGCGCCCGTTACATCTGCAATACCGAGATCGGCAACCTCAGCAACAAGAACTGCATTGCCTTCAGCAATATGCGCATTGATGCCGCGGTTTCGGCGGAAGTGCTGCATGCGATCTCGCCACTGGCGATCGAGGCGGCACTCCAACTGATCGCCGATCATGAGCAGGCCGGTGCGGAACGGCTGCGGCAAAGTGAACTGGCACTGCAACAAGCGCGCTACGAAGAGACGTACGCACGCCGGCAATATGATGCCATTGATCCCGACAATCGGCTGGTAGCCGGCGAGCTCGAACGGCGATGGAATGAACGCCTGGCGGCGGTGGCACGACTCGAGGAGCAGATGGAGAATCTGCGCCGTGAACAGCCGCGTGTGCTTCATGATGACGAGCGTACGACGCTGTTGGCGCTCGCTGATGACTTGCCACGGGTGTGGAACCATCCTGCGGCTTCTACCCAAATCCGTAAGCGCATCTTGCGGACAGTTCTTAAGGAGATTGTCGTCACGGTCGTGGGCGATCGATTGTGTCTGATGGTACATTGGCAAGGCGGCGACCACACCCGGCTCGAAGTCGTGAAGAACCGCATTGGCCAAAATCGCTTTAAGACCGATATGGAGACAGTGCAGCTCGTCTGCGAACTCGCCCGCCTGTTGCCCGACCATAGCATCGCCCCGGTTCTCAATCGGCTTGGCATACGTTCAGCCAGAGGACATGGCTGGACTCAGCTCAGCGTCCGCAACTTCCGTGGTGCACACCAGATTGCGGTCTATCGAGAGGGCGAACGAGCACAGCGACATGAGCTAATCCTACATGAAGCGGCAAGCCGTCTCGGCATCAACAAAATGACTGTCATCCGGCTGATCCGGGACGGGATACTACCTGGAAGACAGGTCTGTGCTGGGGCGCCATATGTGATCCGCGAACAAGATCTCGATCGGCCAGGGGTGCGTCGAGCAATCCGGAATGGCCGCCCTATATCACCCGACGCGCGACAGAAAAGTCTGCCCATTCAATAAGTTCACGAGGTAGTGCATCATGTCACCATCCTGTTCAACCCGAGGAGCAAGCGATCATTCACGAGTCGTGGATCATAGGCGCCGTCAGGATCCACCACCAATGCGCCCGCCAACGCGCACAGGTCGATCAGGTGGTGCCAGTCGCGGCCATTTCGTGCCAAGCGCGATGCCTCGATGCAGTAGACGGCGCCAACGTTGCCCGAGCAGACCAGTGCGACAAGGCGCTCGAAGCCAGGCCGCTGAATGGTCCCGGACCCAGAACGCCCGAGATCGTCATCAATCACCGTCACGGACAAGAAACCCGCCCCCTTCGCAGCTCCCGCCAGGTCATACTGCCGGCGTTGGCTTTCGAGGTTGCCGATGGCCTGCGCCATGGTCGATTGCCGAATGTACACAACAGCAATCCGCCCAAGATGCTCACGCGTGATCTTGGCACTCATCATCGCCTCCCTTCCTTGTCCGGCCCTGACCACCAAGGGCCTCCAGGAGAAGATCGGCCAAGGCTTCGACGAGCCCCTTTGGGTTTAGCGATGAGGGACGG
>DATJJM010000201.1:0-14597 GCA_035492535.1 Acetobacteraceae bacterium
GCCAGACATGCAGATCTCTCGCCGTGGCCTTGCAACCGCGGGATTCGGAACACTTGTGGCTGCGGCGTGGGCCCAGAGGGCGGGGGCCGACGAAGGCTTCCATCCCATGGAGGGCATCGAGGACTTCGGGATCGCCACCGACGCCTACATCTACGGCTATCCGCTGGTGACGATGGAGATGACCCGCCGGGTCATGACGAATGTCGCTACGCCGGAAGCAACGCGCGCTCCGATGGGGCAGATCATGAAGGCGCGATCCTATCCCAACGCCTCCTTTCGCGATGTGACGGCGCCAAACGCCGACACGCTCTACACCACGGCCTGGATCGATGTCGGCAAGGAGCCTTGGATCCTCAGTCTCCCCGACATGAAAGGTCGCTACTCCCTGATGCCAATGCTCGACGGCTGGACCACTGTGTTCCAAGTGCCAGGCAAGCGCACAACAGGCACTGGTGCGCAGACTTATGCGATCACAGGCCCGGGCTGGAAAGGCATGCTGCCTGCGGGGGTCAAGGAATACAAGTCGCTTACCAGCATGGTTTGGCTGCTTGGACGCATTTATTGCACGGGCACGCCGGAAGATTACGCGGCGGTGCACGCGCTGCAGGACCAGGTGAAGCTGGTGCCGCTCAGCGCCTATGGCAAACCGTACGCACCGCCGTCTGCCACAGTCGATCCGAGCATCGACATGAAGACGGCTGTCCGCGATCAGGTGAACCGGATGGACGCTGTCGCCTATTTCACGCTGCTCGCCACGCTCATGAAGAACAATCCGCCCGCGGCGGCTGATGCGCCAAACGTGGCCAGATTCGCCAGCATCGGACTGGTTCCTGGGCAGGATTTCGATGCGAGCAAGCTGAATGCGGATTTCGCCAAGCGCATACCGCAGGTCGCATTCGATCGGATCATGCTCCAGTTCAAGGTGAATCCGGCCGTGCAGTCCATCAACGGCTGGAACTTCACCACCAAGACCGGCCTCTATGGCACAGACTATCTGATGCGGGCTCTAGTCACGGCGATTGGGCTTGGTGCCAACCGCCCTCAGGACGCCGTGTATCCGACTTCGCTCAAGGATGCGGATGGCCACGCGTATGACGGTGCCAACAAGTACGTCGTGCATTTCCCCAAGGGCCAGTTGCCCCCGGCGCAAGGGTTCTGGTCGCTCACCATGTATGATTCCAACTACTTTTTCGTGGCGAACCCGATCAACCGCTATTCGATCAGTGCCCGGCAACATCTCAAGCAGAACGCGGATGGATCGGTCGATCTGCTGGTACAGAAGGAATCCCCCGGGGCGGACAAGGAGTCCAACTGGCTTCCGGCGCCCGCGGGCAAATTCATCCTGATGATGCGTCTTTACTGGCCGCGCGAAACGAACCCGTCTATCATCAATGGCAGTTGGAAAATCCCGCCGGTCAAGCGGGTAAGCTGACACTGGGTGTTGTTGTGTCATGAGGGGTTCATATGCCGATTCTTCGCTGGGCGTCGACGCTCGCCGTTTTCCTCGCGTTGACAACCGCATCAGCGGTGGCCCAGCAGCCCCGACCGTCGGCCGCACCGCCTCCGCCGGAGCATCCGGCTATCGAAACCGCCGCGCTCGATATGCTGAAGGCGACGTCGGAGAGGCTGGCTGCGGCAAAGACACTCAGCTTCACGGCTGTCACCACATACGAATCCCCGGCCCGCAATGGTCAGCCGCTGTATTACACGACATTGTCCAAAGTCCTGGTGGAGCGGCCGAACAAGCTGCGGGTGATCACGCCGGGCGACGGTCCTGCTTCGGAGTTCTATTACAATGGCAAGACCATGATGGCGTATGCGCCGGCTGCGAACCTGGTCGCGGTGGCTGACGCACCTCCCACCATCGATGCGGCCATGCGGCTGGCGTTTGAGAAGGCTGCGATCTATTTCCCCTTCGGCGAAGTGATCGTTTCGGACCCTTACAAGAACCTGTCCGACGGGCTGACCTATGCGTATGTCGTCGGGCAGTCACACGTTGTTGGCGGCGTTGTCACGGACATGGTGGCGATTGCCAACAGCAATGTACAGGCGGAGATCTGGATCGGTATCGATGATGGGCTTCCGCGCATGATCCGCGCGATCTATCCGAAGGACCCCGCACAGTCGCGCTACGAAGTTGAATTTTCGAAATGGCAATTGAATCAAAAAATCCCCGATACGGATTTTGCATCTGCCCGTGCTGCGAAGGCACCGAAGATGGACTTCGCTCGCCCGGATGCCACGCAAGCAACAAGCAAGGACAAGGGAGCCAAGCCATGACACGGCGGTTTCTCACTGTCGTCGCCGCGACGGTTGCGATGTTGCAGGTGCAGCCTGCCGGCGCCTGGATGCGCGGCGGCGATGCATTCGGGGGTGGACGTTGGGGGGCGGCGGGTGGTGGTCATTGGGCCGCGGGTGCGGATGGCCATTACGGGACCGGGACATACGGCACCACGAGCAGTGGACAGCATTACGCGACCACTTCGAGGGGTGGATCGGCTGAAGCAAGCAATGGAAGCTGGTCGTCGACGAGCGCGAGCGGACGAACAAACTCCGGAACTTATGGCACCACAGCGTACGGCACGCATTACGCCACCGGTTCCTATGGCGGCGCGGTCGCGACAAACAACGGGCATTGGGCCGCGGAAAGCAACGGCCAGTATGCGTACGGGACCCGCTATAGCGGCGGGGCTTACTATGGTGGTGCCTACCATCCTCCAGCGGTTGTCAATCAGTATTATGGGACTGGTTGCTACAATTGCGGTGGCTGGAGCGCCGCAGGTGCGGCAGCGGTCGGGGCCGCTGCCGGCGTAGCGGTCGGAGCGGCAGCCGCCAGTGCAGCGAATGCAGCGGCTGCACCACCGGTTGTTGTGCCAGCATATGTCCCCGGCGACGTGTACGCGGCGCTGCCGAGTGGCTGCTACTACCAAGAGATCGCTGGGAGCGGTTACTATAACTGCGCTGGCATATGGTACCATCCATCATTTGGCGCGAATGGTCTGTACTACACGATCGTGCCGGCCCCGTAGCTCTGGCAACGTCGAAGAGCCGTTTGCCTGTGTGCCCTTAGCGATCCCCGGTCGCGCGCAAGCTGATGCTGGCTTTCGTAGGATGGAGGCACGCCGATGCTGCGAAGACGACGTGTTTCGGCGGCGGTCTGCGCAGTGCTGGCCGCGCTGACGGTTACCTGCACGCAGCAACCTGTGGCGGATCTTGCCGCGTCGCTCAAAGGAATTGACAAGGCCAGGTTCCTGACTTGCTCAGGGCCACCACTTCTGGAGACGTCCGAGAGTGGCCAGGACCGGATGATGTTCCTGTCGAACTTGAAGCGCGGCCAGGCGATAGGAGTTGGCAGCGCGGCAGATGGACCAGATGTATCGTGCTCTGTCGACGCAGTGTTTCAGAATGATCGCCTGATCAGGTCCGACTTTTCTGGCAACCCGTCGATGTGCACGCTCGTCTTCAGTGCATGCCTGCCGAAATAGCGGCGTCGCGCTGGATCACGTTTGGTGCGTGATCTCGTTGGCATAGCGGCCCTGCTTGCAGGCAGGTCAAGCCGCGCGCCGCATCAAAGCTGCCATCATTGCGCTTGTTGACCTGACTGGCGTCACGCAGCTTTCGCGGTCAGCGTGCATTGGAGATGACAGGCGGGGGACTGGGGCAAGGATCTCCTCCACCGCTCGCTGCCTTGCGACTCCCCCAGGAAGTCACCAACAATGCGACATCGACTTATGTCAACGTCATTGCGTCTCCAATAGCTAGCCTTGGGACTTGTGGGAGGTTGAGTGCATGGGGTCCATTCGGATGATCACCGCTGCCGCAAGCCTGGGCTTGATGTTGACCGCGTGGTCAGGTGCAAGGGCACAGCAGCCCGCCAGCCTGCCTGCGCAGCCGGCCAATTCATCCGGCTGGATCTTCAACGTCGCGCCGTACCTGTGGCTGCCGCACGTCAACGTTGGCCTCGGCTATGATCTGCCGCCGGAGCTTGGCGGCAAATTGCCGACGGACGTGACGACGGGGCCTGGCGAGTACCTGCCCAATCTGAACTTTGCCGCGGCGTTTGCCGCGGATGCGCAATATGGCCGATTATCAGTCCTGACGGACTTCATGTACATGAATGTCAGAGGGGGCAGAACCAACATCAGGTCGCTCGACTTCTTCGGCCTGCCGTCGCAGCCGATTTCCCGATCATTGCAAACCAGCACAAGTTCGACTCTCAAGGCGACGCTTTGGACGGCGGCTGGCGGTTACACCGTTGCAAGCGGGCCTTGGGGCAACTTCGATCTGCTCGCCGGTTTCCGTTTCCTTGGGGTCAAGGCCAATACTGACTACAGCCTTGCCCTGACGGTGGTCGGACCACGCGGCAATGGCGCGACGTTCGGTGGTGTCGGCGGCGTATCCGCGTCACGTGACATCTGGAACGGCATTGCCGGTTTCCGCGGCCGGATCCGTCTGCCGGTCAATGGCCTGTTCATTCCCTATTACTTCGACATTGGCGCAGGCGGCTCGAACCTGACGTGGCAGATCTCATCGGGTCTCGGCTACCAGACCGGATGGGCGGGTGTGTCGGTCTTGTATCGCTATCTGTCCTTCGAGCAGGGCAACAGTTCGGTGGTCCGGCACCTCAACATGGGTGGACCGATGTTGATGACTAATTTTACGTTCTGACGCGGCGCAACCCTTCGCCCTGCACCGAACCATTCGCCGCTGATCTGCCGCCGCAAATCACCTACGTCCTCCCTGTGACCAACAGGAGGAGGACCACCATGCAGACCACCCAACTCACCGGGCGCCTTGCCGTCACTGCTCTTTGGGAAGCCCGCGATGGCGAAGGCGACGCCATCGCCGACATCCTCGCCCGCTTCGCGCCACAGGCGCGCCAGGAGCCCGGCACTCAGCTCTTCCAGGTGCATCGCTCGCTGGAGAACCCCTCGCACTTCCTGTTCTACGAGGTGTTCGACGATGCCGCAGCCTATGAGGCCCACCAGCAGACGCCGCACTTCAAGGCGCTGATCGTCGGTGACGGCGTTCCACGCCTGGTCAGGCGCGAGCGCACCCAGTACCAGCCGCTGTGACATGATCACCTGCTGCATCCGCTACACGCTCGATCCGCACCGAATCGCGGACTTCGAGCGTTACGCGCGGACCTGGCCGCCGATCATCGCGCGCTGCGGTGGTGCGTTGCTGGGCTACTTCCTGCCGAAGGAGGGGCCCAACAACTTCGCCCTCGCGCTGATCGAGTTCGACAGCCTCGCCGCCTACGAACGCTATCGCGAGGCTCTGCGTGCCGACCCCGAGGCACAGGAGAATTTCTCCCACGCGCGCGACACGCAGTGCATCCAGGTCGAGGATCGCTGCTTCATGCAGAGGGCGTAGCCGGCCGGCATGGGCTCGATCACGATCGGCCGGATCGAGCCCACGCCGATCTCGGGCGCGTTCACACGGGCGCGCTCATCGCGTCGTATTCGTGAATCCATTGATACGGATCGCTCGACGCGGCCGCAGAGAACTGCCGGTCCATGAACGCCCTTACCTGATCCGGGCTTGCCGTCTCGAGGCTTCGCATGCGTTCCGCACGATCGAAAGAGCTGCGCACGATACGCGACGTCCGATCGAGCCTGGCCTGCTCATAGCGTTGCAGAGCCTCGTTAACATCGCTCGACGCCGCCATCGATCGCGCAAGGATCATACCATCCTCAATGGTCATGTTGGCGCCTTGCCCCAGGATCGGCAGCGTTGGGTGGCAGGCGTCACCGAGCAGCGTGACCCGCCCGACCGAACAGTGTTCCAATGGCGGCCTGCCGATGAGGGCCCATTTGTAGGGAACATCGAGGTGGTCGATGACCTCGACGACTTCGGCATGCCAGTCCGCGAAGTCCCGGCGACACTCCTCGACCGTGCCTGCCTCCGACCAGCTTTCGATGAGCCAGTCGTCGCGTCTCACTGTTGCGGCGAGGTTGAACAACTGACCTCGTCGCATGGGATAGGTCACGATCTGCCCGCGCGGACCGAGCCAGCCTACGAAGCCTTCGTGCCGCAGCGGTGCCGGCAACCGCTCCATCGGCACGACGGCGCGCCAGGCCATGAAGCCAGTGAACGTCGCGCGGCCCTCGCCGAACAGCGCCCTCCGGATGCTGGAATGCACGCCGTCGGCGCCGATCAGCGCGTCGCCCTGGACCCGGTCGCCGTCTTCCAGCAGCAATGTGACGCGATCGGCGTCCTGTTCGAATCCCACGCAGCGCGAGCCGACATGAATGGCCCCAGGTGCCCATCGTCCCAATGCGTTCGCGAGGATGTGGTGCAGATCACCGCGGTGGACAGGCCAGAATGGAGCACCAGACCTTTCTGCGTCATCTGTCACTGGCTGATGCCAGGTCTCGCCCGTGTTGAACAGGCGCATCCGGCGACTTTTCAACGGCGATACGAGCGCCTCGATCGCAGGCCGCAGGCCAAGCTCGCACAAGACGCGCGAGCCGTTGGGTGTGATGGTGACGCCCGCACCGAGTTCATGCAGTTCCGGCGACTGCTCATACAGCGAAACCTCAAAACCCCGCTGATGCAATGCAAGTGCGGCCACAAGTCCGCCAATGCCGCCACCGGCAATCAGCACACGAGCGTCCTTCATGGGATCGGTTTCCCCCAGCGATGCGCACCCACTTCAGCACGCGACCCGCAGGGCATCCAGGTTGAGGACCGCTGCTTCATGCGGAGGGCTGAGCCGGACGGCGCGCCGAAAAGGCTAATCCCTTCGCCGGCTTGGGTACCGAAGCAGACCAAGGCTGAGGATTGGGACGGGGGACGATCATCGTCCCAGGGGGAGGGACGTGATCTCCCCCTATACACCGCGCCGCAATAAGCCCCGACAATGGCGCGCGAGGCTGCGGACGGACGGCCTTGGCGTTCAGGCCGTCACATCGACCTTGCTTTTCGGCGCGGCGGAGGCCTGGGTGGTGGGTGCTGTCGGCAGCGTCACATGCTGTCCCAGCGCCTTGGCTGCGCTGGTGATCTGCCGCCCAAGTTTCGCCAGCGCGGCCGCGTCAGAGCCGTGGGACAGATCATACGTGTATCGGTTCAGCAACTGGCGCAGCGCGGCCTGCTTTTGCGCGACGGTTGTGCTGACCGATGCCGTTGCCTGCGCGGCGGCTTTGGTGCTGGGTGGAGATACCGTCTGCACCTGGGCCGACGGCGCAGCGGCCTGGGCGGCGGTGGTTGGAAGGGTGGCTATCGTGGCCATGGCACATCCATTTGGTATGAGCAAAAGACACACCGTCAGTTTTTTGGCGGCCCGCCCATATTCAGCGCGACGGGAATAAGGAATCGTTAGCAGCCATGGCCGTTGCCACCCGCACCGTCTCGGAGGACGAGACAGACATCCGCCTGGACCGCTGGTTCCGCCGCCACTTCCCCGGCGTCACCCAAGGCGCGATCCAGAAGCTGTGCCGAACCGGCCAGGTCCGCGTGGACGGCCATCGCGCAGATGCCGCCACCCGGCTTGCCGCCGGCCAGTCGGTCCGCGTCCCCCCACTGCCGGATGCTCCGTCGCCCAAATCCGCCGCTGCGGACGTAGACCCGCATGTCGCGAGTGATCTCCAGCGTCAGGTGATTTATCGCGACGACCAGGTCATCGCGCTGAACAAGCCGCATGGAATGCCCGTGCAGGGGGGGCCTGGCATCACCCACCATCTCGATGCGTTGCTGGACGCGCTGCGCTTCGGCGCCGCCGAGCGTCCGCGCCTGGTGCACCGCCTGGATCGCGACACCTCCGGCGTCCTGCTGCTTGCCCGCACGCCCGGGACCGCCGCGAAACTGGCCGCCGCCTTCCGCACCCGTGCGGTGGAAAAGACCTACTGGGCCGTCACCGCCCGCACGCCAGTCCCACACGAGGGTCGCATTGATCTTCCACTCCGCCGCATCGGCGGCGCCCGCGGCGAGCGCACCGAGGTGGCCGATCACCACGACCCGGACGCTGCCCGCGCCATCACCGACTACCGGACGCTCGATCACGCCGGACAAAAACTCGCCTGGCTCGAACTGAAGCCGCTCACCGGACGCACGCACCAGCTGCGCGTCCATTGCGTCGCCATCGGCGCGCCGATCCTGGGCGATGTGAAGTATGCCCGCCCCGACCAGAACAATGCCTTCGCCGCCACCATCGAGGGCCTTTCAAGCGAACTTCACTTGCATGCGCGATGCCTTCGGCTACCCCATCCGGCAGGCGGAACGTTGCTGGTGGAGGCGGACCTGCCGACCCACATGACGGAGACGTTCCGGACGCTGGGATTTCACGCGCCGTCGGCACGGCGGCCGGAGCGACGATAGGAGGGAATCGAATCGCATGGCGAGCCGCGCAGTCCGCATCGGAGTCTGGTCCATCGTCGCGCTGCTGGTGCTCGTCGTCGCCGGTGTCGGCATTTTTTTCGCCAGCTTCGATCCCAACAGCTACAAGCCGCGTATCGTCGCCGCCGTGAAGCAGGCGACAGGGCGCGATATCGACCTGAAGGGCAACATCCATCTGGCCCTGTCGCTTCAGCCCACGCTGACCGTGCAGGACGTCAGCTTCAGCAATCCGCCCGGCTTCTCGCGCCCACAGATGGCGACGCTCCAGGAGCTCGACCTCCAGCTCGCTCTGTTCCCGCTGATCCACCATCAGGTCGAGATCAACCGCCTGGTGCTGGTGAAGCCCGACATCCTGTTGGAGACCAACGCAAAGGGCCAGTCCAACTGGACCTTCACCCCGCAGTCCCAGCCGTCCACCCCCGTGCCCGCCGCGTCCGGCGCCGAACCTGGGGAAAAGACCCAGACCGCCATCAACGTCGAGAAGCTCGAGGTGCAGAACGGCACCGTGACCTGGCGTGACGACGGCACGAAGCAATCGGCGGTGCTCGCCGTCACCAGCCTGACCGCGACGGCGCCCTCGCCAGATGCCAACCTGCACCTGGCCATGAGCGCTGCCTACAACGGGAACGCATTCACCCTCGATGGCGACGTCGGCCCCCTGACCCGCCTGCAGGATACGGCGGCGAAGACAGCCTGGCCGATCCAGCTCACCCTCCAGGCCGCCGGCGCGAAGCTCGCGCTGGATGGCACTATCGCCCAGCCGGAGCAGGCACGCGGCTACAACGTCAAGATCAACGCAACTGTCCCGGATCTGACGGCCCTGGCTCCGTTCGCCGGAGGCAAACCCCTGCCTCCGCTGCACGATATCGTTCTCGCCGCCCAGGTGGCGGACGGCGGACACCCGCTCCCGGACATCGCGAGCCTGACACTGCATGTCGGCGCTTCGGATCTCAGCGCCACAATTCCCGGGTTCAAGCTTGCCAAGCTCGACATCTCGATCCCGAAGGCCGACCAGCCGGCCCAGATTGCCCTCCAGGCCACGCTCGACAATCAGCCCGCCACGCTCATTGGCACGGCCGGGCTGCTTCCCGTGCTGCTCTCCGGCGGCAAGACCACCAATCCTGTGCCGATCGATCTAGTCGCCCAGCTCCTCGGCTCCAGCGTCAGTGTGAAGGGCTCGGCAGCCTATGCAAATGGCCTCCCGTCGCTTCAGGCCACCATCAAGTCCGACAAGCTCGATGCCGATGCCCTGATCGCCGCGCTGACCAAGCCAACGCCGTCTCCGCCCGCCTCCGGGGCGCCTCCTGCCGCCGGCAGCGCGCCTGCCGCGGCACCGGCGGCCGCGCCAAAGCCGGCAGCAAGCAATCGGATCTTCCCCGACACGCCCCTGCCCTTCAACCTGCTGCGCAAGGCGGACGCTGTGGTGAACCTGGCGATTGCCAACGTGATCTGGGACAAGGTGCAGTACAAGTCGATCGCCGCCCATCTCGAGCTGCACAACGGTGCCCTGAAGCTGGACCAGGTCGCGGCTGATCTTCCCGCCGGCCATCTGTCCGGCGCCCTCACTGCGGTCGATACACCGCCCGCGCCACCGGTCACGCTTCGCCTTGACGCGCCGGCTCTCGCGCTCGGCCCGCTGTTCACCGCCATGGGCAAGCCTGGCTTCATTTCCGGCAATCTGGAGGTACACGCCAACCTCAGCGGCGCCGGCGCCTCGCCCCATGCCATCGCATCGAGCCTCAACGGCACGATTGGCGTCGACATGGCCAATGGCACGGTGGACAACCGGCTGCTCGGCAGCGCGCTCGGGTCCGTGCTCAGCGCCGTGAACGCGCTGGACCTGGTGGGTCGCGGCGGTACCAGTGCGGTCCAGTGCTTTGCCGCCCGGCTCAATGCCAGAAACGGGGTCGGCACCCTCCAGCCGCTGGTCCTCAGTTCCTCGCTGATCACGATGGAAGGCGGCGGCACGATCAACCTCGGCGCCGAGACCATGGATTTGCGTGTCCGCCCGCAGGGGCGCGTCGCCGGCACCCCGATTGTCGTACCCCTGAAGGTCGAAGGCTCCCTGCGATCGCCGTCGGTCAGCTCCGACACCGCTGCCACCATCGGGGCCAACGCCGGCACGGTCGCCGGAACCGTGCTGGGCAACGCGACGCCGCTCGGGCTGCTGGGAGGGGCCCTCGGCGGGCAGAAGCTGCTCGGCAGCGGCGAATCCGTGAACTGTGGCGCGGCCTTGGCTGCTGCCCGCGGCGAGGCTGCTCCCGCCTCCGCGTCGCCGGCCCAGCCAGCCCCGGCTCACCCACCTCAACCGCAGCCCAAAGTGCCCAATCCTGGCCAGTTGCTGCAGAAGCTGTTCCGATGAAGCGCTTCTGGGATCACGCCACCGCGGAACCCGCGGATGGCGCCTATGTCATCCTGCTCGACGGCAAGCCGATGCACCTCCCCAGCGGGGGCGTGCTGAGCGTCTCCGCGCGACCGCTTGCGGAGGCGATTGCCGAGGAATGGCAGGCCGCCGGCGGCACCAAGGGGGGCGAGATGACCTTCGGCGACACGCCCCTGACTCGCCTGGCCGGCACCGCCCAGCAGCGCATTGCCCCCGATCCGGCCCCCACGATCGACGCCATCGCCCGCTACGCCGAGAGCGACCTGCTCTGCTATCGCGCGGAAGCGCCGCCTTCGCTGGTGGAGCGCCAGGCGCGCAACTGGCAGCCCTGGCTCGCCTGGGCTGCGCAGCGCTACGACGCGGTGCTCCGGGTCGGCACCGGCATCGCCTACGTGAAGCAGCACCGGGGTGCCATCGCCGCCCTGCGCGCGGCCGTCGGCGCCCTGGATGTGCCGGCGCTTGCGGCGCTCGGCGTTGCGGTGCCGGCGCTCGGCAGCCTGGTGCTCGGCCTGGCCTTGGCTGAAGGCGAGATCGATGCTGCCACCGCCCATGCGCTGGGGGCACTCGACGAGCTGTTCCAGGCCGAGGCCTGGGGCGAGGACGCTGAGGCCGCGGCCCGCCGGTCGAGCATCGCCGCCGACATCGTCCTGGCCGAGCGGTTCCTGCGACTCACGCGGCGGAAGGTGATGGCATGAACTGCAAGCGCCTGGTGATCAGCGGCCGCGTCCAGGGCGTCGGCTATCGCGAATGGATGGTCAGGAAGGCGCGCGAGCTGGGCGTCGCGGGATGGGTCCGCAACCGGATCGACGGCTCGGTCGAGGCCCTGATCGCCGGCGACGTCGCCGCCGTGGAAGAGCTATCGCGCCTGTGCCGCCGCGGCCCCCGCATGGCCGAGGTGGTCACCATCGAGGAAGAGCTGGCCGATCCGCCGGATCACTTCGACTTCAGGCACTATCCGACAGGCTGAACACCTCGTCCCACGCCGCGCGCAGCGCCGCATCGACCTCTGCCATGGTTGCCGCCACGCCGAGCGCCTGAAGGCTGGTCACCCCATGCTCCGCGATCCCGCACGGCACGATGCCGGCGTAGTGCGACAGATCCGGTGCCACGTTGAGCGCGACGCCATGCCAGCTCACCCACCGGCTCACGCGCACCCCGATGGCGGCGATCTTCGCTTCGGTGGCCGGCGTGTCCGCCACCCAGATGCCGACGCGACCCGGGCGGCGCTCGCCCCGGACGCCGAAGCGCGCGAGTGCCCGGATCAGCCATGTCTCCAGCCCGTGCACGTAGCAGCGCACGTCCCGGGCAGGGACGCTGTTATGCGGCCGCATCAGGTCCAGCATCACGTAGGCCACCCGCTGCCCGGGGCCGTGATAGGTCCACTGTCCGCCGCGCCCCGCTGCGTGGGTGGGGAAGCGGTTGGGGTCGGTCAGTTCATCCGGCCGCGCCGAGGTCCCCGCGGTATAAAGTGGCGGGTGTTCCACCAGCAGCACCTGTTCGGATGCGGTCCCGGCCCTGATCGCCGCCACGCGCTCCTGCATGGCAGCGACGGCGTCGCCGTAGGGCGTCAGGCCAGGCGCGGTGTGCCAGTCGAGCGTGGGAGGGAGATCGTGCATCGCGATTGCCATAAGATTGTGAGGCACCCAGGCATTGCCACCCCTGCATCGCGAGCAGATTGAAGCGCCTCCATCCATCCGCTATACCCCGCCGCCTGCCCGGGCGGTCGTGGCGGAATGGTAGACGCGCAAGCTTGAGGTGCTTGTGGGGGTAACCCCGTGGAAGTTCGAGTCTTCTCGACCGCATATCGCCAGAGCCGGCTTGTTGACTGGCCGTGACCTGCAATCACATTCCCAGCCGCAACGTCAGCAGTCCAATGTTGCGCGTGAAATTGCCGCTGGTCTGCACCGTTGGCGAGTTGCTGCCATGCTGGTCGGTGAAGTCATACGTTGCCGCGACCCGCACGTTGCGGTTCACCCGCCATGTCACGCCGCCGCCCAGCGATACGCCGTTCGATGTGCCGCCGCCTTGCAGGAAGTTGGCCTGTTGCACGCCGGCGTACCCCTGGAGCACCACGTTGCGCCACAGTTCATGGTCCACCACCAGCCGCGCCGCTGTGTAGGTGTAACCAACCACACCTTCCTGCGCGGCATCCTCGATCGAGCGTGTCAGCCTTGCCGTCACCGTGGTCATCGCGGACGGCGCCCAGATCAGCGCTGCCTCGGCGATCGGCGCCTGGTGCGACTTGTACGCTGAGGCCTGGAAGACCCGATCCTCCCACCCCACGAGTACGCGATAACGCCATACGCCGTCGCTGTCGTCGCTCAGTCCGAGCAGCACCTGATACCCGATGGAATTCCGTGTCGGCTGGCCGGCTTGCGGTGCCACATAGTGCGAGTTCAACACCCGCGTCACCAGCAGCGCGTTGCGATCCGGCGAGAGCTCGTACCTCGTCGTCACCTCGGCCTGGACCACGTCGCGATTGCGATACGACTGCGGCGTCGGTACTCCGAAGATTGTCGTCGCGTCGTAGCGATACGCCGAGAACGCCACGCCCGGGGAGATCGACAGGCGACCGAAGTTGGCCCGATAGCTCGCCCGCGCATCATCCACCCGGTACGCGACTGGTGTATCCGTCGGCAGCGCATCCAGATCCGTCCGCGCCTGATGCAGTGAGAAGTGAGCAACCGATATGGTCAGCGCATCACGGCCCACCGCGACCGTGCCACCCAGCGATGCTGTCCAGTTGGTGAAGCTCTGTGCCGGCTGGTTCAGATAGCGCTCATCATCGAGCCCGAAATAACCGCCGAGGCTGTCGCGCGACCAATCCGAATTCACCAGCAACGATGGCCGCGTCCCGATGACCCAACTTCCAGGCGCGCCTGCGCCACCGAAGAGATTGCTGTCATAGCCCAGGCTCTCATCGATCCCTGGATGCAGCACGAAGCTGTCCATACGGATACCCGGCGGATCGTAGTCAGGCCGCGCGCGCGATGCGACGGTGACGCCTGGCGCAGTGCCATATCCCGGTACGCCTTCGGGGAAGTAATCCGCCAGCAACTGTGCTTGCACGCCGCCGCATGCAAGTGCGCCAAGCGCGGTGAGCCACAGCCACGATCGCCACGTCGCCATGGCATGTCACCATGACGGCGATCAGCTAGGATCGTCTTAATGCCGGCTACAGATTCGGCAGTTTAGGCGCACCCAGCGGCGACAGGTTGTCGTTCGCCCGCGGCAACTGTGTCTCCCATCCGCCACCGAGCGCCTTGTACAGCGCGACCAGATCGGCCGAGACATTGGTCGTGCTGATCGCGAGCTGCTGCTGTGTGGAGAGCAGGTTCTGCTGCGCCGTGAGCACTTGCAGGAAGTCGGCGACGCCATCCTGATAGCGGCGTTGTGCCAGGCTCAAAGCGCGCTCGTTCTGTTTCACCGCTTCCGCCAGTTGATCGCGCCGCGCCTGGTCCGCCTGATACGCTGTCAGCGCGTTGTCCACGTCGTGCCATGCGCCGAGCACCGTCTTCTGATAGAAGATCGCGGCTTCCCGCTGTTGTGCCTTGCGCAGTTCCAGCGTCGCCTTGAGCTGCCCGCCTTCAAAGATAGGAACGGTGATGCCGGGGCCGGCGGCGAAATTGTGCGCGTTGACATCGAAGACGCTCCAGGGCTGGAGCGCCTGGAAACCGATGCTGCCGCTCAACGTCACCGAGGGATAGAAGTTCGCAACCGCCACGCCGATATCAGCGGTGGCGGCATGCAACTGCGCCTCGGCTTCGCGGATATCGGGTCGCCGCAGGGCGAGCTCCGAGGGCAATCCCACCGGCACACGCGGTGGCACCGGCGGCACCGCCTTTGGACCGATCAATTCTGCCTGCAATGCGTTGGG
>DATJJM010000202.1:0-3300 GCA_035492535.1 Acetobacteraceae bacterium
AAGGGCTTCGGCCTGTGGGCACTGCGGACGGTGATGAACGGGCGCGGCGACGAATTGATCGAGCTGGCGAAGACCAACCTGCTCCGCTGAACGGGCGACGATCGCGGAGCCCGCCTACCCGAACTGCTTCTTCAACTGGCCTGCCAGCCTGCCGTATACACGCAGCGCATTGCCCTCATACACCTTGGCTTTCTGGTCCGGCGTGAACGGCAGCTGCTCAATATAGCGCTTGGTGTCGTCGTAGTGGAAGCCGGTCTCCGGATCGATGCCGCGCACTGCTCCGATCATCTCCGATGCGAACAGGATGTTCTCGGTGGGAATGACCTTGGCCAGCAGCTCCTGCCCTGGCAGGTGATACACGCAGGTGTCGAAGAAGATGTTCTTCAGCAGCAGCTCCTGCAGCGGCGGCAGCTTCATGTCCTGCGCGATGCCGCGGAACCGGCCCCAGTGATACGGTACCGCACCGCCGCCATGCGGGATGATGAACTTCATCGTGGGGAAATTCTTGAACAGGTCGGAGGTCAGGCACTGCATGAAGCCGGCGGTGTCACCGCTGAGATAGTGCGAGCCGGTGGTGTGCCAGGCCGGATTGCATGCCGCACTGACATGCACCATCGCCGGCACGTCAAGTTCCACCATCTTCTCATATAGCGGATACCAGTAACGGTCCCCCAGTGGCGGGTCTTTCCAGTAGCCGCCGGATGGATCCGGATTCAGGTTGCAACCGACGAAGCCGTACTGGGTGACGCAGCGCTCCAGCTCCGCGATGCAGTTGCGCGGTGAAACGCCGGCGCTCTGCGGCAGCATGCACACGCCGATGAAGTTGCGCGGGAACTGGGTGCAGACGCGATAGATCAGCTCGTTGCAGGCGGTGGCCCAGGCCTCACTGGTGGAGGCGTCGCCCAGATGATGGCCCATGCCAGCGGCACGGGGTGAGAAGATGGTCAGGTCGGTGCCGCGTTCCTGTTGCAGCTTCAACTGGCCATTCACGATGCTGTCGCGGATTTCGTCGTCAGTGATCTTCGGCCGGGCGGGCACCGATCGGCCTTCCTTGTGCGCGGCGATCTGCTCGGTGCGCCATGACTCGTGCTGGCGCGGCGACGTGGTGTAATGGCCGTGACAGTCGATGATCATGGTTGCCTCCCGTTATGCGCGAGGCGACGTAAGCACACTGGTCCGGCGGGCGGAAGTCAGGTCTGACGGGTCGGGCTCAGTCGCGCAGGGAGCAGAAGAGCCAGGCCCAGGGATACCAGCGACAGCAGGCAGGCCAGCACGTAGGTGTTGTGCAGGCCAGCGGCGATGATGTCGGTCAGGCGCTGCAATTCGCTGGCGGGCAGAGTGTTGCGTGCCTCCGGATCCAACAGCTGGTCCACGAGATGCACGGTGCCCGGCAGTTGCCGCAGCAGCGTGAAGTTGAGCACCGCGCCGAACGACGCCGCGCCCAGCGATTGCCCCAGGAAGCGCATGAACATCACCGACGACGTCGCGGCACCACGTTGGTGCCACGGCACCGAGGCCTGGATAGACACGATGAACGTCGTGTTGCACGCACCCATGCCGATGCCCATCAGCAACGAGCCGGCGGTGGCCCATGCAACCCCGCGTTCCGGCGTCAGCAGCACCAGCACGAAGGTGCCAAGCATCAGTGCCGCCGTGCCGATCACCGCGGTCAGCCGGTACGTGGTCCGCACCATCAGCCGGCCGCCATAGAAGCTGGCGACGGCCCACGTCACCGACATCGCACCCAGCACCAGGCCGCCCGTCAGCGCGCTGCGCCCCATCGCGCCCTGCACATAGGTTGGCAGGAAGGCCGATACGCCTGTCATGACAGCGGAGATCACCGCGCCACCGAGGCTGCCCACCACGATCACGCGATGATGCCGCCACAGCTCCAGCGGCAGCATCGGCTCCGGCGTGCTGGACTCGTGCACGATCAGCGTGATGAACGACAGCAGAGCAATGCCGCCAACGACCGCGAGCATCGTCGATGACAGGCTGCCGCCCTGCACCAGCACCAGCATCAGCGCCGCGACGGATACCATCAGCAGCAGCGAACCGATATAGTCGATGCGGCGCGGGCTATATTCCCCGGGTTCGGTCAGGAAGGCCGCGATCATCGCGATAGCCGCGACACCGATGGGGAGGTTGACCCAGAACACGAACTGCCAGGTCACCTGCTCCACCAGGAATGCGCCGATCGTCGGGCCAAGGATGGCGGACACACCGAACACGCTTGAGACCAGGCCCTGCACATGCGCGCGCTCGGTGGGCGTATAGATATCGCCCAGGATCGTCGTGGCGATCGGCTGCACGCCGCCCGCGCCGAAACCTTGCAAGGCGCGGAACAGGATCAGCATCAGCATGTTGCGTGACAGACCGCACAGCGTGGAGCCGATCAGGAACAGACCCGCGCCAAAGTAGAAGACCTTCTTGCGGCCATACACGTCGGCCAGCCGGCCATAGATCGGGATGCAGACGGCCTGGGTCAGCAGATAGACCGCAAACACCCAGGAGAACAGGTTGAAGCCACCCAGGTCCGCGACGATCGTCGGCATCGCCGTTGCGACGATGGAGCTTTCCACCGCGGCCATGAATGTCGCCATCAGACAGGCGGCGAGCACCAGTGTGCGGCGGGCCGTGGGCGGATGGGCGACGTGGACTTGGGCGGTCGTTGGCTGATAGCCCTCGTCGGGCACAGGCTCGCCTCGTTGTAGTTGGGACGTGGTAGCGTTCTGTCACCGCGACGGTCGACTGGCAACCTGCACGGAAGCAGCCCTGCCGTGCTATGCAAACAGACAAATCTGCTTGACGGGGCCCTTGCATGGCGAAGTCTGTCGACATTGGCGTCGATATCGGCGGCACGTTCACCGACATTGTTTGCCGGCGCGCCGGCGAGCCGATGCGCACGCTGAAAATCGCGACCACGCGCGGTGATCCCAGCCAGGCCGTGCTCAACGCGATCACGCACCTGGCGCGCGAACTGGATGTGCGCGCCGAGGATATTTCCCGATTTCTCCATGGCACCACGATCGCCACCAACGCCGTGCTGGAACGGAAAGGCGCCAGGATCGGCCTGATCACGAGCGAAGGCTTCCGCGACATCCTGGAGATCGGCTACCAGCTTCGCCAGGACCTTCACCGCATCCTGCTGGAACCTGTCACGCCGGTGTTCCTGGCGCCCGGCGCGCAGCGCAAGGAAGTGCGCGAGCAGGTCTCGGCGCAGGGCGATGTGATCGTGCCGTTGGATGAAGCCTCGGTTCGCGAGGCAGCGGCCGCACTGGCAGCAGACGGCGTGCAGGC
>DATJJM010000203.1:0-6953 GCA_035492535.1 Acetobacteraceae bacterium
GGCGAGGCGAGACGATAGGCACGCTCAACCTCTGCCATGGCGCCGGCTTTTACGACGAAAGCCGCCTGCCGCGCTTGCGCCTGATCGCGCAGCTGGCGCTTCCGGCATTGCTGCTAGTTCAGAACCGGTAGCCGCCCGACAGGGTGGATGACCGTGACCGGTGTTCAGCCGCAGGCGTTCCCACGCAACGTGTAGGTGCTGATCTTGCCGTCAACCACCTGAAACGTCGTTTCGCAGTCCATCTGCACGATCTGCGGCGGAAACCCGCCGCCATAGCCACCGAAATAGAATGGCGCGTACATAGGCGTGCCAGGAATGAAATCGATCCGGTGCTCGCTGTAGGCCAGATATGTGACGCCGGCTGTCTCGAAGCTGCGTGACGGTACGCCCATCGCCTGCACGACGGCGGATTCGGGCTTGCCAATGAACTGGTTCAAATAGGCTTGGCGCTCCGCCAATAAATTGGCACAGCCACCGAGCAGCCCTAACAGCAGCAACAAAGCGGCGGAACGCATGGAACGCCCTCCTAAGCCAAACATCGTTTTACTTAGAGTGCTTCCGGCAGCCACAATACCTGATCAATCCGGTTTGCTCCGGAAGCAATCATTGCCAGCCTGTCGAAGCCGAGTGCGATCCCCGCCGACTCTGGCATGCCGGAGGCAAGTGCCGCCAGAAAGTCTTCATCAAGCGGCCAATCCTCGCCGGACATCGCATGCCGGCGCGCTCGGTCCGTCACGAACCGGGCACGCTGTTCCTGCGCATCGGTCAGTTCGACGAAAGCATTGGCCAGTTCGATGCCGCAGACGAACAGTTCGAAACGTTCGGCGACGCGCGCATCGGCCGGATCGCGTCGCGCCAGGGCCGCCTGCGCGGCAGGCCAGTGGGTCAGGAATGTCGGATGCGCACGGCCGAGGTTTGGCTCGACGCGCTCCAGCAGCAGACGGAAGAACAGGTCCTCCCAGGTTTCGCCCTGCCGCAGTCGCGCACCAGCCGCCGCCGCGAGTGCCGGAGCATCATCCGCGGTCTCCAACACATCCGCGCCAACATAGCGTGTGAAGGCTTCGGCCACAGTCAGGCGCTGAGGACGCGCCAGATCCGTCGTGACACCGCGGCAGCTGACAACCTGCGGCAGGACGGCGCGTAGCAGCGCCACGGTTTCATCGATCAGCGAGTCCATGGTCGCACCGGGGCGATACCACTCCAGCATGGTGAACTCGGCTTCGTGCAGTTCGCCACCCTCGCCGTTCCGCCACACCCGCGCGAACTGAAAGATCGGACCCGCACCGCCCGCCAGCAGTTTCTTCATGGCAAATTCGGGACTGGTGTGCAGCCAGCGCGGTTCGCGCGTCCCGTCGGGATATTCACGCTCGGTCCGGAAGGCGCGCAGATGCACCTCCTCTCCCGGCGCGCGCACTGCGAAAGGCGTCTCCACTTCCGTGTAACCGCGGGCAGTGAAGAACGCGCGGGTGGCGGCAGTCAGCAGCGCACGCCGCCGCAGGAACGGCAGGCGGGCGGCGAGGCTCTCGGGGTGCCAGACTGGCTGCGGCATGGATCAATCTTACGTCAGAATGGCCCATGCCGCCGCATCGCCACGATTGTGCCACGCCGTGACCTTGCCGCGTTCCAAAGTGTTCGGTTCCACAGGGGAAAGGCACCGCATCATGGGCCTGTTACTGTTGATCCTGATCATTGTACTGCTGTTCGGTGGCGGCGGATACTACGGCTATCGGTCCGGCTACTACGGCGGAGCTCACTTTGGCGGCGGGTTCGGCCTGATCCTGCTGCTGCTGGTCCTATTCCTGCTGTTTGGCTCACCAGGCTATTGGGGCCACTACTGACGCCCGTTCACACCCCGAGGTGACTTTTCATCACCTCGGGGTTGGCGTGCAGCGAGTCAGGCGTACCCTCATAGACCACGTGCCCATTATTCAGGATATACACGCGGTCAGCGAAACTGAGCGCCGCCACCACGTTCTGCTCCACCACAATGATTGTCCGCCCCTGCGCGGCCAACTCCCGGCTGATCCGCACAAGATCGCGCACGATCAACGGGGCCAGACCTTCGAACGGTTCATCCAGCAGGATGATGCGCGCATCACGGACCAGCGCGCGGGCGATCGTCAGCATCTGCTGTTCGCCACCTGACAGGCTGCCGCCACGCGAGCGGCGCCGTTCAGCCAGCCGGGGAAACATCGAGTAGATACGATCGAGGCTCCAGCGTGCCGGTGCCGTCAGTGCGGCGATGCGCAGGTTCTCCTCGACTGTCAGACCGCCAAAGACGCCGCGCTCCTCCGGGACGAGCTGCATCCCCATCCGAGCGATCACATAAGGCGGCAATCCGCCGATCGACTTGCCGTCCAATTTGATAGTACCACTGCCGGGCGCCAGAACGCCCATGATCGTGCGCAAGGTCGTGGTCTTGCCCGCGCCGTTACGACCGAGCAGCGCCACGACCTCATTCTCTTCAACCCGCATCGACACATCGAACAGGATGTGCGAGTCGCCGTAGTAGGTGTTGACCGCGTCGAGCTCAAGCAGGCTCATGCTCGCGCAACCCTCCCAGATAGGCGTCCTGAACCGCCTGGTTGCGCTGGATGTCGTCTGGTGTGCCTTCCGCCAGCAAGGTGCCCTCGTAGAGCACGGTAATTCGTTCAGCGAGCTCGAATACAGCGTCCATGTCGTGCTCGACTATCACCAGGGTGCGGTCGCGGCCGATGTTGCGGATGAGCCCTCGTGTGGACGCACGTTCAGCCGGGCTCATGCCGGCGAGAGGCTCATCCAGCAGCAGCACATGCGGCCCGGTAGCCAACGCCATGCCGATTTCCAGCCGTCGCTTCTCGCCATACGCCAGTATATGCGACGGCACGTTGGCCCGATCGCCGAGATCCATCGTCGCCAGCACGCCGTCGATCTGTCGCTCGACGTCGGTGATCGAATCGGCGCGGCGCAGCACATCAAGCCGGAACGGACCACGCCGGCGCGCCAGGGCGGCAATACGCAGGTTTTCGCGCACCGTGAGGTCGAGGAACAGATGGTTGAGCTGATTGCTCTTGCCAATGCCGAGCTGCGCAGCACGCGTCGCGCCTAGGCCGGTGATGCGATTGCCATGCAGCAGTACCTCGCCTTCCGTCGGGTGCACCTCATCGAGCAGCATCTTGAACAGCGTGGATTTGCCCGCACCATTCGGACCGATTACCGCGTGGATCGAGCCGCTGCGTATCGCGAAGGACATGCCGTCCACCGCACGCAATCCGCCATAATGCTTGGCGAGATCGCGCGTCTCCAATGCCGGCGCGTCCCGGCGCGCGCGAACCAGTGGTGCTGCGAGCGGCATTTCCAATGGTGCGAGCATGGGCGCTGGAGGCGGTGCCGCGGCATGCTGGCGTCGCCGCCAGATCTCGCGGATCTCGCCGCAGATGCCGCGGCGGAGCACGATCACCAGCACCACGAAGACAAGACCCAGCACCAGCTTCCATAACGCGCCGACCTGCGGGATCAGTTGCAGATTGTCGCGGAGCCATAGCCAAAGCGCCGCGCCGATCGTCGGGCCGATCAGCGTGCCGACGCCGCCGATCACTGTCTGCACGACAAGCTGTCCCGACGTATCCAATGAGAACGCATCGGGCGGCATGAAGCTTTGCAGCACGCCCAACAGTCCACCCGCGAGCCCGGCGAACAGCGCGGCAATGACGAAGGTCGCCAGCTTGTAGCGCGGCACGGCGTGACCGAGCATCGCGGCGCGCGCAGTGTTCTCCTTGATCGCCCGCAGGACCAGGCCGAAGGGTGACTGGGTGATGCGCCGTGCCAGGATGAAGCAGGCAACGAACATCGCTGCCAGCAGAAAGTACATCGGCAGCCCGGGACGGAGCGAGATGGCAGAGGCACCGAAGCCGATGGTCGGCACGGGCACGCCGGGGATGCCGTTCTCTCCACCGGTGTAGGCAGACAGCGGTGAGTTCTCCATGAAGAACGCCATCTGGCCGAACGCCAGGGTGATCATCGCGAAGTAGATGCCGATACGCCGCACCGCGAGCCAGCCCACGAGAAGGCCAAACATGCCGGCGGCGACCGTACCGATCGCCAACGCGAGCCAGACGCTGCCGATGACGTGATACACCAGCAGATACGCGGAGACGAACCCGCCGGTGCCGAAGAACGCTGCCTGGCCGAACGACAGCAGGCCGGTCCAGCCGAACAGCAGATCGAAGCCAATGCCCAGGATGCCCCAGTCGAGCACCCGCTCCATCAGATCATAGGATGCACCGAGATGGATGAAGACGAACGGTGTGGCAAGTAATGCGGCGACGAGCACAGCCTCTGGTAGCAGTGACCTCATACGCGGCCCTCGGTGCCAAACAGGCCTTGTGGCCGTGCCACCAGGAGTAGCGCCATCACGGCGTAGAGCATCACTTCGGAATAGGCGGAATTGAATGCGCTGGTGATGCTGATGATTTCGCCAGCGATCAGGCCGCCAACAACAGCGCCGGGAAACGACCCGAGGCCGCCAATGACGATGACGACGAAAGCCTGCACGAGGAAGGAATCACCAAGATCGGGGGTGATCGAGACGAGCGGGCCGTACAGCATGCCGGCAAACCCCGCGGCGGCGACGCCAATCGCGAACACCAGCAGGAAGGTGCGCCGCACATTGATGCCGAGGATGCCGACCATGCGGGCATCCTCGATGCCGGCCCGCACGACCAGACCCACCGATGTGCGATACAGGACGAGATACAGCACCAGGAGCGTCACGGCGACGATACCGATCAACTCCAGGCGATACGTCGGGTAGATCAGGAAGCCGAGGCGCGTGACGCCCGCACCCCAGGATGGCGTAGCGATATGCTGAGTTTCGCTGCCGAACACAGCACGCACCGATTCAACCAGCACGATGCCGATACCGAAGGTAACCAAAATCTGATCGTCAGGCGGACGGCGATAGAACAGGCGGACGACGAGCCGCTCGACCAGCACGCCGACGGCCAGCATGAACAGCGTGCCGACGGCTGCGGCGAGCAGCCAGGAACCGGTCGCTTGCAGCACGACCAGCATCGCGTAGGTGCCGAGCATGAACATCGCACCGTGTGCGAAGTTGAGCACACCCAGTGTGCCAAGGACGATGGTCAGGCCGCTGCTGACCAGGGCCAGCAATGATCCGAGGGCGAGTCCGTTGAATGCCTGGGAGAGCAAAAGCGGTAGCGAAGGCATTGGATATTCGCATGTTGTAAGGGCGACTTCACTTGCACAATCGAAAGCTCTCGCCTAGTGGGTTCGGCGACCGGCGACGGACGAGCCTGCCCTTGCCGATTGTCAACAGACTGGCCGTGGGCACGGCCGCCAAGGGAGGAAGAATCCAATGGGCAGTCCATCGCGATCCATGGGCACGCGTCGGGCGCTGCTGCGGGGCACGGCGAGCCTTGCAGGCGCGGCGGTGCTGCCGGCCCTGCCTCCCCTGGCCAAAGCAGAAGACAAGCCGCCGCTTGGCACATGGCCGGCAGGCTCCTCGGGTTCGACGGTCTTCGTCGGATTGTCGGTGCCGCGGACGGGAACCTACGCCGTTCCTGGCGACGACGAGCTGAAAGGCTTTGAGCTCGCGCTGGAGCACATCAACAATGGCCATCAACTGATGAAGCAGATCGCCACTGGCCTGACCAAGGGGCTGCTTGGCAAGAAGGTCGAGCATGGAGTGGCCGATTCCGAGGCCAAACCGAACACGGCGGTGCAGAACGGCACCAACTTCATCAACAACAACAAGGCAGTGCTGATCGCCGGCTGCGTCTCGTCAGCCGAGGCCGTGGCGATGAACAAGCTGGCGCAGCGCGAGCATGTGATTTACCTGCCGGGCGTCAGCGGCTCCAACGACACAACCGGCAAGGACTGCGTGCGTTACTCGTTTCGGCAGTGCTTCTATGCGCAGACGGCGGCAGCGGCGCTGACGCCGGTAATCATCAAGCAGCTTGGCAAGAACAAAAAGATCGCATTCCTGACGCCTGACTATACGTATGGCCATACGGTGCGGCAGTCCTTCGAAGATTCCACCAAGGCGCAGGGCGGCTGGACCGTTGCCACCAACCAGGTCTGCCCGCTCGGTGCGTCGGATTACAGCTCCTACCTGCTGAACATCGCCAACAGTGGCGCCGACGTGTTCATCAACATCAATTTCGGCAACGACGCGATCCAGTCGATCAAGCAGGCCAAGGAGTTCGGCGTGCTGGAAAAGATGACGCTGGTCGTTGCCTACAATACGCCGTTCCTGGCGCGCGACGTGACGCCCGAGCTGATGCAGGGTGTCTATGCATCCACGGACTTCTGGTGGACGCTGGAGGACAAGTACCCGCTGGCGAAGCAGTTCGTCGCTGCGTTCGAGGAGAAGTACCATTACAAGCCGGACTGGAGCGCCAATTCGGCCTATATGCAGCTGGCGCTGTGGGCCGACGCGGTGACACGGGCCGGCAGCTTCTATCCGCCTGACGTGATCAAGGCCTACGAGGCGGGCAAGCCGACGCAGTCGACGGTGGGCGAGGTGCAGTTCCGCCCAGAGGATCACCAGTTGATCCGCCCGGTGATCATCCAGCGTGGCAAGAAGAAGTCCGACATGAAGAACCCGGACGACTATTACGAGATCGTCGAGATCGTGCCAGGCGGGCCGTTGATGCAGAAGCCTGATGCGTTCGGCTGCCACCTGGGCGATTACGCCTGACCCTGGCGGATTGGCCCCGGCAGGCCTATTTGCTGGGGCCATGTCCGACGGGTCGACATTGCGGGATACCGATGCGCTGATCGCTGCGGGCCTCGTTGCGCCTCCAGAGCGCGACGGTCTGGCAGCCGTGGCACGCCGCTATGCAGTGGCGATCACGCCGACGATGCAAAGGCTGATCGATCGCGCCGACGATCCGATCGGTTTGCAGTTCATTCCGGATCCCGCGGAGCTTGTGGTCGCGCCGCATGAACGT
>DATJJM010000204.1:0-3141 GCA_035492535.1 Acetobacteraceae bacterium
CCGTTGAGCTGGTCCACCATGGTGTTGATGGTGTCCTTCAGCTCGAGAATCTCGCCGCGCACGTCCACCGTGATCTTCTTCGACAGGTCGCCGTTGGCGATGGCGGTCGACACTTCGGCAATGTTCCGCACCTGACCCGTCAGGTTCGACGCCATGGAGTTCACCGACTCAGTCAGGTCCTTCCACGTTCCCGCCACACCGAGCACGTTGGCCTGACCGCCGAGGCGCCCTTCGGTGCCGACCTCGCGGGCCACACGCGTCACTTCACCAGCGAACGCGTTGAGCTGATCGACCATCGTATTGATGGTCTCCTTCAACTGCAGGATCTCGCCCGACACGTTCACCGTGATCTTCTTCGACAGGTCGCCACCGGCGATCGCAGTTGCGACTTCGGCGATGTTGCGGACCTGCGCCGTCAGGTTCTCCGCCATCGAGTTGACGTTGTCGGTCAGGTCCTTCCACGTGCCACCGACGCCCGGCACATTCGCCTGCCCGCCCAGCCGACCTTCCGTGCCGACCTCACGCGCGACGCGCGTCACTTCGCCGGCGAAGCCGTTAAGCTGATCCACCATCGTGTTGATGGTTTCCTTCAGCTCCAGGATCTCGCCGCGCACATCGACGGTGATCTTGCGCGACAGGTCGCCGCGCGCCACGGCTGTCGTCACCTGAGCAATGTTGCGCACCTGGTCGGTGAGGTTGCCGCACATCGCATTGACGCTGTCCGTCAGGTCCTTCCAGGTGCCGGCCACGCCGGGCACCACCGCCTGCCCTCCCAGCTTCCCTTCCGTGCCGACCTCGCGCGCCACGCGGGTCACTTCCGAGGCGAACGAGCGCAACTGGTCGACCATCGTGTTGATGGCTTCCTTAAGCTGCAGGATCTCACCGCGCACATCCACCGTGATCTTCTTCGACAGAGCACCGTACGCCACGGCGATCGTCACGTCGGCGATGTTGCGGACCTGTGCTGTGAGATTGGAGGCCATGGAGTTCACCGACTCTGTCAGGTCCTTCCACACGCCGGTGACTTCGCGCACCTGCGCCTGACCGCCGAGCTTGCCGTCGGTGCCGACCTCGCGGGCGACGCGGGTCACTTCCGAGGTGAACACCGACAGCTGCTTGATCATCGTGTTGACGATGGTCGCCAGCCTCAGGAACTCGCCCTGCAACGGGCGCCCGTCAACATCCAGCCGCACCGTCTGCAACAGGTCGCCTTGTGCCACCGCGGTGATCGCGTGCGTCACCGCCGTCGTCGGCCACAACAGATCGTCGATCAGGCTGTTGACCGAGGTCTCCATTGCGGCCCAGGCACCGCTTTGCAGACCGAACTTCACCCGCGTGCGGGTTTTGCCCTCACGGCCGACCACCTGACCAACATGCTCGAGCTCCGATGCCATGCGCTCGTTGGCCGCGGCAATTTCGTTGAACGTGTCAGCGATCTTGCCCTCGAGGCCGGTCTGGTCGCTGGGCAAACGGACCGAGAAATCGCCGATGCGCATGGCCTGCAGGGCGTGCAGCAATTGATGCATGCCAAAAACATGTTCGTTCAAGTGCCCGTTACCAGGTTTCGCCTCACCGGTGGTACCGGTCTCCGTCTGGACGGCGCCCACTAGAGCCCGCGGTCCCTGGTCGAGCGGGCTAAGGTCACGGGTCTCATTCAGGTCCATGGAACGCTCCTGAGGGGGCTGTACGGATCGGGATCGGGGCGGAGGCCGACGCGGCATGAAGCAGCCATCCTGCGCCGGCAGACTGCCGCAGTTCTATTCGGCGCGGCCGCAATCCGTCTAGTTTGTTGCGGTTGCACACACGTTTCACAAGCACCGCAGATCGAAGCCGCTTGCCGGGCGAGAATGCTTTGGGTTGGCCGCCGCGTGCAAGGGAGAATCGCGAGACAATGCCTGGAAGAGTGGCGACACCCGGCGCTTGTGGTTACTGTTGTGCAATAACGTTTCTGCCGATCGCGGCCGGGCGCGGCACAGCCTTATCACCAACTATTGACCACCTTTCGGGTCATCGAGTGGCCCGCGCAAACACGCCTGCTCGCAAGACCGTGATTGACGGAGGACGTTCCGGGTCCATAAGCTGTCCCCCGGGTAGGCTTACAAATGAAACAAAACTGGGGGAACGCTATGATCCGACAAGGACTGGGCGTCGTATTGCGTGGACTTGCCCTCGGCGCGGCCTTGCTGGCGCCGATTGCAAACGCTCGTGCCGACGATGCCACCAAGACCCTGAAGATTGGCGTCGTCTATGACCTGACCGGCCCGTTCGCCGGTGGCGGTTCGGAACTCCACTATCTCGGCGCGAAGACCATGATCGACTGGTTCATCGCCCATGGCGGCGTGGAGGGCTACAAGATCCAGGCGGTCTACGCGGACGCGCAAAGTAAGCCTGACGTTGCCATCAATGAAGCGGTCCGCCTGATCGAGCAGGAAAAGGTCGACATGCTGCTTGGCTTCTACTCCTCGGCCGAGTGCGTGCCGGCCGCGGCGCGCATCGAGGAATTCAAGAAGTTCATGTGGATCACCACCTGCATCGCCTCGCCGGTGCTGCGCGATCGGCACCTGAAATACGTGTTCCGCCCACAGCCCTACGGCACGCAGTGGGGCCTGGCCTCGACGGATATGCTCGCGGCGTATTCGAAGGCACAGCTCGGCAAGGACCCGAAGGACCTGCGCGTTGCCATCATCCATGAGGACGGCCCCTACGGGACCGATGTCGCCAAGGGCAACGTGGAGGGTGCGACGAAGGCTGGCATCCAGGTGGTGGTCAACGAAGGCTATTCGGTCACCGCACCGGACCTGTCATCGATGGTCACCAAGCTGAAGCGCGCGCGACCCGACGTGATCCTGCACACCGGCTACAACCCCGATATCAGCCTGTTCCTGCGCCAGGCCCGCGAGTTGGGACTGCACTTCGATGCGCTGATCGGTCACGGTGCCGGATACACCGACTACAGCGGGATCAAGCAGGCTGTCGGCACCGATGCCAACTACTTCTTCGACGTCGATCCTATCTCGATCTGGGACACCAACCCGAAGTCCTTGAAGCCTGAGTTGCCGCCGCTGATCCAGATGGTCGGTGACGCCTATATGAAGGCGAAGCCCGGTACCATTATCAAGTCACCGCATCTGGGCATGGCGG
>DATJJM010000205.1:0-8424 GCA_035492535.1 Acetobacteraceae bacterium
GATGCCGTTCTCGTTGTTGGCGAAGAAGGTGGTGCCGCGCGGGATCTGCGCTTCCACAGCCGCAATCACGTCAGGATGGCCGTGGCCGATGAACATCGGGCCGGAGCCGAGCAGGAAGTCCACGTACTCGTTGCCGCTCACGTCCCAGACGCGACCGCCCTTGCCCTCGCGGATCACGATGTCGCCGGGCAGGTTGCCGAAGCTGCCGGCGGGCAGCACGCGCTCCGCCAGGTCGATCAGGGATTGCTCTTCCTCGGTCCGCTTGCGTGCCATTCCTGCCTACTCCGCTTGCATCAGTGCCATACCCAGTGCGCGGCGGCGCGACCGCCAGTCGCCCACCAGCACCGCCACCACAGTCAGTGCCATGAAGCACACCGAACTGTAAAACACCCAGCGCGGCGCGCCATGATCCACGCACCAGCCGCCGAGCATAGGACCAATGGCGCCGCCAATGTTGAAGCCGGTGGTGACAATGCCGAACACGCGGCCGGCCATGCCGGGCGGCGCGACCGCGCGCACCATCATATCGCGTGACGGCATGATCAGGCCGGCGAGGAAGCCTGCGCCAGCCATCGCCGGCAGAAGCAGGAACGTGCCGAGATTGAACGAGCCGATGGCAAAGACCAACACCGCGGCGGCGCCAAAGCCGGCGGCGGTGACCTCGGCATGGCGCCGGGTCGCATCGGCGATGACGCCACCGCCAAGCACGCCGATGGCCATTGCCATCAGGTAGGCCGAGAGCGCGGCGTTCGCGACCGAGGGCTGGATCGCATACGCCGCCACCAGTGCAACGGCGGAGAATGTGGAGATCGCCGCGGACGACAGGCTGAGCAGCGCGAACAGGCCCGTGAGGCTGAGCACCACAGGAGTGAGCACCGGGGTGGCCGACCCGTCGTCCTGGCGCTGCGCGGGTCGCGCCATGGCAGCATGATCGAGACGTGGCGAAAGCAGCAGCGCGGCTGCGACGATGGGGCCGAGTGCTGCGGCGCACAGCAGAGCGGGGCGCAGCCCGATAGTGGTGGCCAGCATCAGCATCACGAACGGCGCGATCGCGCCGCCCAGGAAGCCGGCAAAGGTATGGATCGAAAACGCACGGCCGACGCGCGATGGTTCGATCACCGCGCCGAGGATCGAATAGTCGGACGGATGGTAGACCGAGTTGGCAACACCGCCCAGGACCGCGGCGCCGATGAGCCACGTATAGACCGGGAACGCCGCAATCGAGGCAAGCGCGGCGCCCGACAGGCACAGGCCGAAGATCAGCATGCGGCGCGGGCCAAGACGATCGACCACGTAGCCCATGGGGGCCTGCGCGAGCGCGGTGGAGACGTTGTAGGTCGTGACCGCCAGGCCGAGTTCGATGAAGCCGACGCCCAGGCGGTCCCGCAGCAGCAGGAACAGCGGCGGAAGCACAAGCTGGTGGAAGTGGCTGACCATGTGGGCGGCGGAGACCAGCCAGAGGGCTGTAGCCTCGCCGGATTTCGTTGTCTTGGCCGTCATGCTGCCTTCTTAGATCATTTGCCCTGTGGTCGAAACCGGGGCCTGATCGGACACGAGGTAGCCGGGGGACAGAGGGCTGCAATGAACGAACGGGACCTTCGTGCGACGATCGAGGATGTGCGGCGCGGCAGGATGTCGCGGCGGCGCTTCACCCAGCTCATGATCAGGCTCGGCCTTACCGCGCCGCTGGCCGCGCAGATGCTGGCGTCGGCGGGCGTCTCCACGGCTGCGGCGGACTCCGGCACCAGGCCGGCAAAGCGTGGCGGCGGTGGGGCGCTGAAGCTGCTGTGGTGGCAGGCGCCGACTTTGCTCAACCCGCATTTCGCCGTCGGGACCAAGGACCAGGATGCCGCGCGCATCTTTTATGAGCCGTTGGCAAGCTGGTCGCCCGATGGCGACCTGATCCCGATCCTGGCGGCAGAAATCCCCAGCGTGGCCAATGGCGGCGTGGCGAAGGACGGCAGGTCAGTCACCTGGAAGCTCAAGCAGGGCGTCACCTGGCACGACGGCCAGCCGTTCACCGCCGATGACTGCGTCTTCAACTGGCAGTACGCCGGCGATCCGGCCACCGCGGCGACAACGGCCGGCAGCTTCCAGGACATCAACGTCGTCAAGCTCGACGCGCACACCATCCGAGTGGAGTTCAAGGCACCCGCGCCGTTCTGGGCCAGGGCCTTCGTCGGCATCAACCTGATCATCCCAAAGCACCTGTTCGAACCCTACAGCGGCGCCAAGTCACGCGATGCGCCGGCCAACCTGGCGCCTGTCGGCACGGGTCCCTATACGTTCGAGTCGTTCAAGCCGGGCGATCTGGTGCAGGGTAAGCTCAACGCCGGCTACCACATGCCGAACCGGCCATTCTTCGACACGATCGAGATGAAGGGCGGCGGCGATGCCGTGTCAGCCGCGCGCGCCGTATTGCAGACTGGAGAATTTGATTTCGCCTGGAACCTTCAGGTTGAGGATGCGATCCTGGCGCGCCTCGAGGCCAGCGGCAAAGGGCGCGTGGAAATCACGCCTGGCGGCAGCATCGAATATATCCAGCTCAACAACACCGATCCCTGGACGACGGTCGATGGCGAACGGTCGAGCATCAGGACGAAGCATCCGTACCTGACCGATCCGGCGGTGCGGAATGCGCTCAATCTGCTGGTGGATCGGGCGTCCGTGCACAAATTCATTTACGGCCGCACGGGCCTCGACACAGCGAATTTCCTCAACGCGCCGGAGCGATATGTATCAAAGAACACCAGCTATGAGTTCAACATCACCAAGGCGATCAAGCTGCTGGACGACGCCGGCTGGAAGCCGGGTGCCGATGGCGTGCGCGAGAAGAACGGGGTGAAGCTGCATGCGGTCTACCAGACCTCGACCAACGCGCCGCGGCAGAAAACGCAGGAGATCGTCAAGCAGGCGTGCCAGAAGGCGGGAATCTCGACCGAGATCAAGTCCGTCATGGCGTCGGTCTACTTTTCGTCGGATGTCGCGAACCCCGATACCACCCGGAAATTCTACAGCGACATCCAGATGTACACGACGACGATGACGCAGCCTGATCCTGCTCCGCTGATGCGCGCATTCCTGTCGTCGGAAGTCGCCAGCAAGGCCAACAAATGGCAGAATTTCAACATCACCCGCTGGCAGAACGCCGACTATGACAAGCTGTATGACCAGAGCGAGAGCGAGCTGGACCCGGTGAAGCGCGCGTCCCTGTTCATCGCCATGAACGACATGGTGATCAGGAACGTCGTGGTGATACCCGTCGTGACCCGCCCCACGGTATCGGCGGTCGCCAACAAGTTGCACGCGACACTCAGCGGCTGGGACAGCGACCTGTCCGCCCTGCACGACTGGTATCGCGATCCATAGAGCGCGTGAGGTGCCGCAACCGGCGCGCCAGTTTCCTTCCACGCGCGCGAACGTGAAGCAACGCACGCACGATCTGTTCAAGAGCGTCCGCTGTCGCCGGGTCAGCATGCAATCCCACTTGATCGCGTAGGACTGCGCTGAACCTCTCAACACATGCGGAGACGCGAATGATGCGCGCAACGACCTCGCAACAGGCCGAACCTGCCATTCCTGTGCCTGACAAGATTCCCGTTTCGCTCACCGTGAATGGTGTGGAGAGGCGGCTCATGCTGGCCCCGTGGACGACGCTGCTCGATGCCCTGCGGGAACATCTCGACCTCACCGGCACCAAGAAGGGCTGTGACCACGGCCAGTGCGGTGCGTGCACGGTGCTGGTGGACGGACGCCGGATCAACTCGTGCCTGACGCTCGCCGTGATGCGGGATGGCGCCAGGATCACCACGATCGAGGGACTTGCGACGGATGGCGCTCTGCATCCGCTCCAGCAGGCCTTCATCGACCATGACGCATTCCAGTGCGGCTATTGCACGTCGGGCCAGATCTGTTCGGCCGCCGGGATGATCGCCGAGGGCCACGCGCACACCGCCGACGAGATCCGCGAATTGATGAGCGGCAACATCTGCCGCTGTGGCGCATATCCCAACATCATCAAAGCGATCCAACAGGCGATGGGCCAAGGGGAGGCGGGGCGTCCATGATCGGCTTTCAGTATGTCCGTGCGGACAATGTCGCGGACGCGGTGCGGCTGATAGCAGCCGATCCCGGCGCGAAGTTCGTTGCAGGTGGAACCAACCTGCTGGATCTGATGAAGGAAGATGTCGAGCGGCCCTCGCGGCTGGTCGACATTTCCCGGCTGCCGCTGAAGACCGTCGAGGAAACCGCCGAGGGCGGATTGCGGATCGGTGCGCTCGTGCCGAATTCGGACCTTGCCTACCACCCGGTGGTGAACAAACGCTACCCCATGCTTGGGAGTGCGATCCTAGCCGGCGCATCGGCGCAGCTTCGCAACATGGCCTCGACCGGCGGCAATCTGCTCCAGCGCACGCGCTGCCCGTACTTCTACGATACGGTGACGCCCTGCAATAAGCGCGAGCCAGGCAGCGGTTGCTCCGCCATCGGCGGGCATAATCGGATGAACGCGATCCTTGGCGCGAGCGAGTCGTGCATCGCCGTGCATCCGTCCGACATGTGCGTTGCATTGGCCGCGCTGGATGCCACCGTGCACGTGGCCGGGCCGAATGGCTCGCGGGAGATCGCGCTGGCAGACTTCCATCGGCTGCCCGGCGATACGCCGCACATCGAGACCAACCTGCGGCGCGACGAGATCATCGTCGCGATCGAGGTGCCGGCTGATGGCTTCGCCACCAATTACACCTACTTGAAGATCCGCGATCGTCTCTCCTATGCCTTCGCGTTGATATCCGTTGCCGCGGCATTGCAGCTGGATGGCGGACGCATCCGGCATGCCCGCCTGGCCGTGGGCGGCGTCGCGCACAAGCCGTGGCGCGACACGGCGGCCGAGGCGGCGCTGGCGGGACAGGCGCCCGACCGCGCAGCATTCGCCCGCGCGGCCGACATCCTGCTGCGCGACGCGAAAGGCTTCGAGCACAACGCATTCAAGATTGGTCTCGCGCACCGCGCGATTGTCCGCGCACTGATGCAGGCGGCGGCGGGACGGCCGCAGTCCCAGTCCAACAAGACCATCCAGTGATATCGGTGCAAGCAACAGGAGTTTGCCCAGCATGACCGCTTATATCGGGACTGCCGTTTCCCGGGTCGATGGCCGTGCAAAGGTCACCGGTGCGGCAAAATACGCCGGCGAATACAGCGACGCTTCGCTCGCGTTCGGCGCTGTCGTCACATCGCGGATCGCCAAAGGCCGCATCAAGCATATCGACACCGCCGAGGCCACGTCGGTGGACGGCGTCATCGCCGTGCTGACGCATCTGGATCGCCCGCACATGGCCAGCGAGGACAGCGCGTACAAGGATGATGTGGCACCCGAGGTGGGTTCGCCATTCCGGCCATTGTACGATGACAGCATCCACTTCAACGGACAGCCGATCGCGTTGGTGATCGCGGAGGAGTCCGAGATCGCGCGCTTCGCCGCTTCCCTGGTACGGGTGACCTATGACGAGGCCGCGCACGTCACCGACGTGCTCAGCCACCGCGACGGCGATGTGGTCCTGGAGCCGGGCGCCAACATGTTCGCCCCACCGCTGGCACGCGGCACAGCGGATCAGGCTTTCGCCGCGGCCCCTGTGCGTCACCAGGGCGAGTATCACGTGCCGATCGAGCACCACAATCCGATGGAGCCATACGCGTCCACTGTGATCTATGAGGCTGACGGTTCGCTGACCGTCCATGACAAGACGCAGGGCGTGCAGAACGTGCAGCGCTATCTCGCGCATGTGCTCGAAATGGAACCGGATCGCGTGCGCGTGCTGTCGCCCTTCGTCGGCGGCGCGTTCGGCTCGGGACTGCGGCCACAGTATCAGGCGGTGCTGGCAGCACTCGGAGCGCTCGCCTTGAAGCGGTCGGTGCGCGTGGTGCTGACCCGGGCGCAGATGTACGGCCTGGGTTTCCGGCCGGCAGGGATCTATCAGATCAGCCTCGGCGCGAATGCCGCAGGCACGTTGGAATCAGCCTCGCACTCAGCGATCACCGTCACGTCGCAGACCGAGGACTTCTATCGGCAGGAGACTGCCTGGTCCGGCCTGCTCTACAAATCCGACAATGCCAGATACGCGCACAGCCTGGCGCGCCTTGATCTGGCATCGCCCTGCGACATGCGGGCGCCAAGTGCTGCGCCCTCGGTCTACGCCCTGGAATCCGCCATGGACGAGCTGGCGGTCGCGCTAAAGATCGATCCGATCGAGTTGCGGCTGCGCTGCTATTCGGATCGCGACCAGCACAGCGGACATCCCTACAGCAGCAAGGCCTTGCGCGAATGCTACCAGCAGGGCGCGGACGCGTTCGGCTGGGGCAGGCGCAGTGCCGAACCCCGTTCCATGCGGGACGGCAGCGCGCTGATCGGCTGGGGCATGGCAAGCGGGGTGTGGGATGCGTGGCAGGTGCCGATCACGGTGCGCATCGTGCTGACCGCAAACGGCCATGCGGAGGTGTCATGTGCAACCTCCGATATTGGCACCGGCACCTATACGATCATGGCGCAGGTCGCCGCTGACATGCTCGGACTGCCGCTGGAGAACGTGACCATCCGCCTTGGCGATTCGCGCCTGTCACAGTCGCCGGTGGAAGGCGGGTCGTGGATCGCTGCATCGGTCGCCAACGGCATCGCTCACACTGCGTATTCCGTTCGCGACGAGTTGCTTCGGATCGCCGGGCAGATGCCGGATTCACCGCTGGCTGACGCCGCACCCGGAGATGTCATGCTGGTGGACGGCACCATTGCGGACCGCGACGACGCATCGCGCGCCGTGTCGATCGCCGATGCGATGCGGCATGCCGCAGTGGATCGCATCGATCTGGAGAAGACGGTCACCTTCGATGATGATGGGTCCCGCGCGCACAACACCCACTCGGCGGTGTTCGTCGAGGTGAAGGTGGACGAGCAGCTCGGCGTGGTCCGCGTCACCCGCGTTGTCAGCGCCATCGCCGCCGGTCGCATCCTGAACACCAAGACCGCGCGCAGCCAGATCCTGGGCGGCGTGGTCTGGGGCATCGGCATGGCACTGCATGAGCAGACGCTGATCGATCACCGGTTCGGCCGGATCATGAATGCCGACTTCGCCGAATATCATGTGCCGGTGCATGCCGACGTGCACGACATCGAGGTGATCTTCGTCGACGAACCCGACGAGCACATCAACCCGATGGGCATCAAGGGTCTTGGCGAAATCGGTATCGTTGGTGTGGCTGCGGCGGTGGCCAACGCGGTCTACCACGCGACCGGCGTGCGCGTGCGCGATCTACCGATCACGCTGGACAAGCTGCACCGGTGACCCGTCGAAATCAGGGGAGCTCTGCTCCCCCGAACCCCCTCGCCAAAGGCGGAGCCTTTGGAATCCTTATGTTGGGGTTCTAAGGGCTCCGCCCTTAGCGGGGTTGCAAGGGGCGGAGCCCCTTGGACGTCTCTAGCCTGGGAGTTGTTCCGCCCTTTGCAGCAATTGCCGGTTGACCACGCTGCGGGGACGGGCACCCAGGCGCTCATAGGCCAGCGACGTCGCCACGTCGCGCATGCCGCCGCGCAGCGCGGCCTCGGTCAGCGTCCAGTCCACCACGTCGCGTTGTGCGTGGCTGCCGCCCATGCGCCAGACATCGAACCGCACCGGTTGCAGCAGCGACACAGCCTCGGCGTTGCGGCCGCACCAGAAGGCCATCAGGCCCTCGATCAGCGGGACACCGACTTCACGATACATGGCTGCCGCCTGATCGCTTCCGGCGGCGGTCTCCCGCATGGCCGCAAGACGGCGTTCCACCAGCTCCGGTTGCTCTGCGCCCAGTTCGGCCAGCGCGGCGTGCATGTCGTGGAACACCAACGTACGGCCGTCCGCATGGCCCTGCCACATCGAACACACGTCCGCCCAGCGATCGCCGACATCGCAGCCCAGCATCGTCAGTCGCCATAGCAGTGCCGGCGCATTGGTCATGCTCAGCGCGATAGGACGCTGGGTGGCGTGGATCGGGCCGTCGTAAAGCGCGAGCGCCGCGTTGTACTGCCCAAGCTCGATGTGGTACAGCGCGCGATGCCACCAGATATGCACCTGGTTGAGATGCTCGGGCGTGGACCAGAACGCCTCGCGCGCCTGCATCCAGCCAAGGCCATCTTCGGGGCGCCCCGTCATTTCCATCACATGCGCGACGGTGTGATGCGCGAACTGGCTGGTCGGTTCCAGTTCGGCGGCAGCGCGGGACTCGTCCTCGGCATGGTCGTAGTCGCCGCACTCCTCCAGACCGAAGCCATGATAGGCCAGCATCGCGCCATAGCCCGGCAGGTCCTTCGACCAGCGCGGCAACGCGCGAGCGGTGCGATCGCGCATCCAGCGGACACGGCCCTGATACAGGTCGAGGAACAAGGCCACCGGCTGAGCA
>DATJJM010000206.1:0-2399 GCA_035492535.1 Acetobacteraceae bacterium
CACCGGCACTGATGACCGAGCCGCCATGGCCGCCGTCACCTCCGTTGCCGCCACTGCCGGCCGATCCGAGCGAGCCGGCGCCGCCCTGCCCGCCGGTGCCATTGCCGGCACCACCGCTGCCGGCATAGCTGCCGCCACCGACGCCGCCGCTGCCTCCCGTGCTGGCACCCTGGGCAGCCCAGGCGGAGAGTGGCAGCATGCCGGCCACACCCAATGCCACGGCACAGGCCCATGCAAGGGGTCGGTGGCGTGGGATGCGCGGTGCTGCAGCCACGCCGACGCGTCCGTCATGCGGTGAACGGGCAAGCTCCGAGGCCACTTGCGGCTGGCGCAACGAGCGGTTCCAGGCCCGGCGATAGATGCGGTTCATGCTCAACTCCCTGATGTCGATGTGTGCGTTGACTGGCGACCACGGTCATCGGCCGCGCAACGGCCAGCCCGCGGCAAGGCGGGCGGTCGGACGATGCGGATCGGATCGCCGGCCGCGACCCTGCGTGGCCGGAAACTTGCCAAGTGTGACGAATGCACCAGCCGGGCATTTGATCGGGATTGCTGCCCGCACCGCACTCAACGCAGGTTGATCATCACCGTGATCGACTGCTCGCCGCCGGCGTGCTTCCACGGCGGCGACTCGTAGCGTTCGAGCGCAGGCGACAGGCCGAAACGCTCGCCATGCTTGTGCATCCACACCGGGCTGATCGCGAAGTAGGCCGGGAACACCTCGCGGTAAGGCCCGCGATGGCGCAAGGTGGCGTAACGCCCGGCCTGGGCGACATAGCGCGTCAGCGGCGGCGGCAACGGATCGGGCAGCCCCGGATCGCGCACGGCGCAGTGGTAGCGGATCAGGCCGTCCGGCGTGATCTGCGGGTTGTCGACGATCCGTGCGTAGGCCTGCAACCCATCCAGTGCGATGCCGAGGCCCTGCAGGATTCCGGCAAAACGCAGCCAGTAACTTTCGGCGGCCGCGTAATTGCCGTAGAAACGCATACCGACCAGCGGCAGCACCTCGCGGGTTTCCACGCGCACCCGCTTCGCCCGCGCATGGTCGTCATCGGAAACGTGGATGACCGCCTGCCGCGCCAGCTCGCGATAGCGCGTCGGCGCCACGCCGAACTGGCGGTGGAATGCATGGTTGAACGCCGCCAGGCTGCCGTAGCCGACGGTGGCGGCGATGTCCTGTATCGAGTCGGGCGAGGACAGCAGATGGATCGCCGCGGCATCCAGTCGTTCACGCCGCATGAAGCCGCCGATCGTCTCGCCCATCGCCTCGGCGAACAGGCGATGCAGATGGAACGGGCTGACTCCCGTCTGCGCCGCCAGCTCGGCCAGCGGGTGCGCGACGGAATGATCGCGCTCGATATGCTCGATCACCGCCAGCACGCGCGGATCGGTGATCAGGGTGGGCGGGAAATGCCGGCGTACGTGACGGATCAGCGGACCCGCCGGCGGTGTCTCGAAACGCAGCGAATCGTCAGCTGTCTCCGGCTCTGGCGCTTCGATCACGCCACCCTCCACGTCAAAAGAGAAATTGTATTTTCCGCTGCAGAGCATGCACCCGCACTCGCGCGACGATGGGTGAACTGCGTCATGCCGCGAGATGACCCGGCTTCAGAGTGGCGTGAGCGAATGAATGACCGCGGCACGCCCGCTGGCCAGCAGGCGGCCGCGATGCTCGACGCGGAACGCATACTGCGCGCCGCCGTCGTCGGCGTAAAGGCATTCGGCATGGACGTCCAACTGGCCATCAAGCCGGTCGACGTATTCCTCGAACAACTGCACGTCGCGCAGGCTGACCAGCCTGCCGGGACGCACCGTCTCGCTGCCGCGCGCACGCGCCAGCAGCGCGCCGTGCACCGCCATCGCCTGCGCGCCGTATTCGGCCAGATGCACGGCGTGCAGTCCGTGCGGGCCGCGCAGCGGGTTGTCGGCGCGCGCGTGGCCCGCGCTGATCGCGTGGATGCCGCGTTCGTCCCACGCCAGCACCGCATCGAGCAGGCACATCGTGCCCGCGTGCGGGATCAGGTGCGCCCAGTCAGTCTTGTCGAGCATGCGGCGCCATCAGGATCGACAGGCAGAAGTGGAACGCCACGCCGAGGCTCACCGTGAGTCCGATCGCGCGCAGCACCGGGATCGTGGCCCACGCCAGCATGCCGAATACCAGCAGTGCGGACAGCACGCAGACGAGGGTGGCGTGCAGCGTACGCCGCTGCTCGGCGGAGTCGCCGGTATCGCGTTCGAAGAACAGCGCGTAGTGCAGACCGAGGCCGCCGGCGAGGATCAGCGCGACCAGGTGGAACAGCGAGATCTCGATGCCGGCCACGCGCTCCACCGCCAGCACCAGGAAGGTGGCCAGGGTCATCGGCGCCAGCACGTGCCAGGCGCGGCGCAGGCTGCGCAGC
>DATJJM010000207.1:0-4439 GCA_035492535.1 Acetobacteraceae bacterium
ACGCAGGATCTGCGGCGCGTGCCCGCCGCCATGAGTGCGCCCCGCTTCCTCCATGCGCGCGACCAGCGCCTGGACGGCAGGGCGATAGGCATCGAGATAAGCCTGTCCCTCCGGCGTGATGGTGTGCAGCTTCTTGCCGCCGTCGCCGCCGGTGACGGTGACGTGGCCGAGCTCCTCGAGCAGTGTCAGCGTCGGGTAAATCACGCCGGGGCTGGGGCTGTAGGCGCCGCCAACCTGCTCCTCGATCGCCTTGATGATCTCGTAGCCGTGGCGCGGCTTCTCCGCGATCAGGTTCAGGATGACGAGGCGCAGGTCGCCATGGGCGAAGAACCGGCCCAGACCGGAGCGGCCACCACGGCCGTGACGACCGTGACGCTCCTCCCCGAGATGATGGTCTCCGCGGGCAAAGCGCCGGTCATGATGGTGGTGTGGATGTCTATGGAACATTGCTTCTCCGAGTGTGTTTCGACACAACGATATATCAGATATATCGAAACCCAGTCGGATTCAACCCCAAAGATTCCACCCTAAGGTGGGGCGGTCACCACGCGCACTTCAGCCACCCTCCGGTTCACCACCCAGTTGTAGGCGGCGCCGCACAGCATGATCACTGTCGTCGCCAGGAACACCGCCCGCATGCCGAAATGCCCGCCCACGAACCCGCCGGCGAGAGGCCCCAGCACCTGCCCGGCATATTGCGCCGACGTGGCATAGCCGAGGATCATGCCCGTGCCCTCCGGCACGTTGTGGCGGATCGTCGCGTTGATCGATGGCAACAGCCCCGCGAGCGACATCCCCATGAGGAAACGCAGAGCAATCAACTCCCAGCCGCTGGTGACAAACGCCTGCGGGATCAGCAGCACGCCGCACACCACCAGCGACCCCGTCACCAGGTTCCACGTGCCGATCCGGTCGGCCAGCCGTCCCAGCGATGGCGCGGCCAGCACGCTGCCGACCGCCGAGGCCGCCATCACCACGCCCGAGATGAAGACCACGCGCTCGGCGGACACCAGTTGCGCGACGTAGACCGTGATGATCGGTTCGATCGACATGTTCGCGAGCATCAGCAGCATCGCGGTGGTCAGCATCGCGATCACCGGCCGCTTGTCCGGGATCATCGACCAGGCGCCCTCGATCCGCCGTGCCCGCCCTGGGATGCTCGCCCGGTCTTCCTGGATCAGCAGGCAGGTCGCGATGAACGCCAGGAAGATCACGCCGCCGGCAAGGAAGAACGTCGCGCGCAGTCACATCAGTCCCGGCAGCACGCCGCCGATCAGCGGCCCCAGCAATGTGCCCGCCATCGTGCCGGTGGACAGCACGCCCAACGCCCAGCCGGCGCGCTCCTTCGGCGTCTGCGTCGCCACCAGCACTACGGCGCCCGAGGCATATCCGCCCAGCACACCGGCCAACAGCCGCAAGCCCACCAGCTCCCAGATGTTCTGCGACACGCCGATCAGCGACATGCAGATCGCCATCGCCAGGCTCGCGCGCATCAGGATCAGCTTGCGTCCATACAGATCGGCGAACCGTCCCCACACCGGCGCCAGCAGGCCGGCCCCGAGATAGCTCACGCCGTAGGCGATGCCTGACCATTGCACGATTGCCGCATGGGACTTCACCCCGAGTTGTTCCACATAGAGCGGCAGGAACGGCAACAGCAGCGTCATCGCCGTGACGTTGGTGAACGAGCCGAACAGGCACACGTACATGTTTCGCCGCCAATGCAGCGATGCGGCCGACATGGTTCGTCGCTCAGGCCTGGATCAGCGCGCCTGCTACAGCGGTTTCAGCGGCGGTGTCTCGCCCGGAGGCAGTGGCACGCCATCGACGTTCAGCACCATCGATACCAGGCTGTAGTAGCCGACCGCGCCAACCAGATCGATTGCGCCGCGCTCGCCGAACTTGTCGGTCAGCGCCTTATACGACGCATCGGACACGTAGCCGGTCGCCAACAGCTCGGAGCAGAAATTGTAGACTCTGGTTTCATCGTCCTGCATGCCCTGCGGCGGTTTGCCGAGCGCGATCGCATCGCAGATCGCCGGGTTGAGACCCGCCTCGATCGCCAGCTTGCGATGCGCATAGAACTCATACTGCGCGGTCCATTTCCGACCCGCCATGATGATCGCCATCTCGTTCAGCTGTGACGGGATCGAACTGGAGTAGCGCACATACGCGCCTACCCGCTGCACCAGGTCGCACAGATCCGGACTGCGCAGCAGCGCATTGAACGGCCCGCGCAGACCCGCGCCACGCGGCCCTGACTGGATCGCATCCGCCACCTTCTTCTGCTCCGGCGTCATCGTCTCCGGCGTCAATTCCTTGAACCGTCGTTCAGCCATGCTGGTCCTCCCTCTCCCACATATGGCCGCGCGTCGGCCCTCCGTCGCGGCACAATGCCACGCCGGATGTCCGGCACAAAGCGACGGGTCTACGGCGATGCCAATATCAGCCCGCCATCCACCACAATCTCGATCCCGGTGATGTAGTTCGCCTCATCCGAGGCCAGGAACAACACGGCATGCGCGACATCCCACGCGGTGCCCATCCGGCCCATCGGCGTGCGCGCATTGCGGCTGGCGATCAGCGCCGCCGCGTCATTGCCTGCCACCGTGCGCGCCAGCCGATACTCCACCAGAGGCGTGTGCATCAGTCCCGGAACCACCGTGTTGCATCGTATACCCTTTTTCACATACGCCCCCGCGGTGGAGCGCGTGAACTGGATCACCGCCGCCTTGCTCGCGCTATAGCCGACATGCACGCGCCCGCCATGCCCATCATTCCGCAGTCCTGCCACCGACGAGAGATTGACGATGGCGCCTTTCCCTTGCGCCTCCATCACCGGCAGCACGTATTTACACCCGAGGAACACGGTCTTCAGGTTGGTGTCGATCTGCTGATCCCATACTTCCTCGGTCATCGACACCGGATCGCCAGGCGCCGAACCGCCGACATTGTTCACCAGGATATCGATCCGCTTGAACCGATTGATGCAGGCCTGCACCATCTCCTGCACATCCGCGGCAATCGTCATGTCACAGTGATGCACCGCACAGGTGCCGCCCTCGTCTTCGATGATCTGCCGCGTCTCCTGCGCCGCAGCCTCGTTGATATCCACCAGGAACACAGACGCGCCCTGCCGCGCCAGCAACGTCGCGGTTGCCTTGCCATTGCCCCATCCCGGACCGATCGAGCCGGCCCCGGTGACGATGGCCACCTTGTCCTTCATGCTCAGCATGCGTTTCCTCCTATGCGGCGGTGGCAGCCGGCTTCACCTGTTTGCGCGTCTTCCGCCGCTCCTCAAAGCGCTGTAGCACCACAAAGAACGACGGCACGAACAGCACGGCAAGACAGGTTGATGCAATCATGCCGCTGAACACCGAAAGGCCCAGCGATATCCGCGAATTCGCCCCGGCGCCGGTTGCCGTGACCAGCGGCAGGACGCCCAGAATGAAAGCGAACGATGTCATCAGGATCGGCCGGAACCGCGTGCGCGCCGCATCGACCGCGGCCTGGAGGATCGGTTCGCCGTCGCCACGGCGTTCACGCGCCACTTCGACAATCAGGATCGCGTTCTTCGCCGAGAGGGCGATCAGCAGCACCAGGCCAATCTGGGTATAGAGGTTATTCGCCACGCCCAGGGTGCCGAGCGCGATGAACGGCCCCAGCAGCGACAGTGGCACTGCAAGGATCACGGAGAACGGCGCGATCCAGCTCTCGTACTGGCCGGCAAGACAGAGATAGACCAACAGGATGCCAAAGCCGAATGCATAGATGATCTGGTTGCCCGTGACCTTCTCCTGGTAGGACATTGCCGTCCATTCGTATCCCGTGCCAGGCGGCAAGGTGCGATCAGCGAGCTGTTCCATCAGGCTCAGTGCCTGACCGGAGCTGAAGCCCTGCGCTGCGCCGCCATTGATCGTGGCGGTGGGATACAGATTGTAGAGGCTCACCAGGGATGGCCCGACATCGTGCTTGATCTGCACGAGTGTGCCGAGCGGCACCATCTGGTTGTTCTTGCTCCTTACCCAAAGATGCTCGATGTCGCGCTGCTCAAGACGGTACTTCGAATCCGCCTGCACGTAGACCTGGTAGGTGCGGCCGAACTTGTTGAACTGGTTGACATAGGACGAACCGATATAGCCCGACAGCACGCTGAAGACGTCGCCCACGGAGACGTTCAGCGTTTCCGCCTTGACGCGATCGACGATAACCTCGAGCTGTGGAACGCTGGCGCGGAACGTGGTGTTGAGGCGCTGCAAGCCCGACTGGCTATTGCCGTTGCTGACAATGGTGCGGGCGAGCGTTTGCAGTTTCTCATAGTCGAAACTGCCATCGCGCATTTCGACCTCCATCGTGAACCCGTTCGCGTTGCCGATACCCTGGATCGGCGGAGGCACAAGAACCAGTCCGATCGCTTCGGGCATTTTGTCCAGCTCAGC
>DATJJM010000208.1:0-8091 GCA_035492535.1 Acetobacteraceae bacterium
GCTACATCGAAGGCTGGTATAATCCTGCGCGTCGCCACTCCGGCATCGATTACCTGTCGCCCATCGCTTATGAGGCAAACATGGCCGACGATGCCGCAACAACCTAAGCGACCAACCGTCCACCGAACCGGGTCAACTCCAGTCTGCCGGCGTCGCTACGCCAGAGATGCTGTAGGGGTACGAACACTCGACTGCCTTTGGTTGCTGTGTATTGGCACGCCCATGTCACTCCCATGCCAGGATGCGCCACGGATTCGGATTGCCGCGGCTGGGCGGGAACAACCCGATCACGGCCTGCCGGCTGAACCGGGCACCCGAGGGCACAATTGCCATGACGGTGATCTCGACCACGTTTGGCTCGGACAGCTCAGCTCGGAGATGCAGAAGGAGCCAATCCCCCCACCTCGGCGGTACGGGCCGCGACTGCCAGCGGGACGGCGCGCAGCGGATCGGGTGTTCGTAGCGCAAACAGCGAAAGGTGCAGAGTGAGTGCCGCCAGCAGCTTTGGCGTCATACCGAGCACGAGCCCGATCTCCTGAACATTGCGGAATGGCTGGTCCGTTGGCACATAGCTTCGATGCGCAGCGAGATAGTGCGGTGCATTGGCACCAAGCGGTTCGGCTTCATCGCCCCGCGTCCGCCAATCCGCCATCGCCACAGTTACCGCGTCAGCCTGCGCCGGCGTTGCATCTGCCGCAACCAGCAATCGCAGCATCACCGGTCGCGAGACCTCGTTCGGATTGATCCGGCCCGCGAGGTCCACGATTTGCAGTTCGGCGTCCGCTGCCCCAATGCGCAACCGCCGCACTCCACCATCAGCGGCCCATTGTCGGGCCATGATGCGGAAGATCGCCTCATAGACGGCCCCATCCGCGATCGCCTGGGCGATTTCGGCGGAGCTCAAGTTAGCGGCGAGGCTGAGTTCGGCACGTCCGCTCGCCATCACACGCGTGACAAGCAATGCAATGAGCGCGAGCGCGCATAGCACGATCAGCACAGCCAGGCCGCTTTCGCGGGCTCTGCCGATGCTCATCCGCGGGGACGGGCGCGCACCACGGCCTCCTCGCTCTTGAGGGCAATGCGCAGAGCGTACCTGCTTTCTGTGGCGCTTCGTACCAACACCGCGAGCTCTTCGGCCGTCACGTCAGTTCAGGTCACCGATCGCACAATCAAGCGAGGGTTGCCGTATCCCGGTCACAACCCAACCTTGCCGCTGCGGGTCCCAGGCAGTGAGGAATGTGTAGTTGCAGTTCGTTACGGTCGTATTGCCGCCCGTATACATAGTTTGCGTGATCTTGCGACCCTTCTTATCCTTGTCGGTCGTGGTTACAGCCGAGATTGGTGTGGTGTCCGTCGATATCCTGGTCCATTGAAACGCTCGTGTACCCTGGCCAAGATCGATCTGGTTGCTCGGCGGACCGTTGGCGAGCTCGACCGCACGGATGTCCTGCCCAATATAGCCGCGCATCGTGTCGGCAGTGCAACTTGAAATCCACAATATGGCTGCAATTATAGTCAGGACACTCCTCATTGGCGCGCCAATGAGGAGTGCAACATTGCCTCTATCAGTTCCTGTCGCGGGGAACATGGACTACGGCGCCGACTCACAGAACTTGTTGTAGTTCGCAGCCGTCGGCAGTTCGGTCTGCGTCTTATTCTCCAGACCGTTTGCCCCCGCAATCGTCACGATGACACCGGTTCCGGGGAGGGACTTGAAAGCCTGTTCGTCGTCGATGGAAAATGCGTAAGCATTCGATGCAAGGGTGACATGCACCAGCTTGACGTACGGATCGAACACTTCCGAGTCGTCCGTGACAGTGAAGAAATTGTACATCAGGTCACAGAAAGTCTTGATTGCGGCCGGATATTGCGCCGGCAAAGTATTCGCAAGCGACCCTGCACAACCCTCGAACTGCACCCAGCCATACACATCGCGCACAAAAGCATGCAGGACGTTGGGATCGTTCAGGCGCGGCGGCGCCCCGAAGCAAACCTTGTAGTCGGCGACGAAAAAGTCCCTGATGGCCTGGATCTGGGTGCAGGTCTTGCTGGTGCCTCCGCCGGTCGTGCACTTATTCCAGAGGTCGAGCGTCCCTTGGCCGACATCGCCGAGCTGACCGTGCGTCCTTTTCGTCACCCACGGTGGATCACCATCCGACGTGAGAGTCGGTGGCGCTGGGGCAGGCACCCGATACGACTCGGCGTACATGAAGTTGGCGGACGGCACCTGCGGCTGCGGATAGGCGGTGATCCCCCTTGGCGGCCCGTTCGGGCTCGGCACGGCAATGATGGAGTTACTGGGCAAGAAGTAGGCGGGAACGAAAGCTGGCCACAAACCACCCTGCAAGGTGTACTCATTCAGGGCGGTCTGGAAAGCTTGAACGTTCTGGACCGAGCCAAGGTAGGTGTTGGCAGCGGTGTTATTGCCTTTGGCACCAATTGCCATTGGCAGATAGATCGAGTCGACGGCGGAGATATTGTAGTTGACCTTGGCGAGGTCGATGCTGAACGTGCTTTGGTTAGGCGGGCCCTCCGCCGCGGCAAAGGTGTATTCAACCAACTGCGCCGGTATACCGTTCGGGAAGCCAATGAAATAGGAACGAAGATCCAGCGCGCAACCAGAAGTGCAGGTCGGCACGGCTGCACCCGTCATCGGTGTGATTGGATAAGGTGGCAGAACCGGCTTGACGGGTTGACCCTGCGGTGGGTTGTCCTGACTATAATTATACGCTGCATCGGTCGCGTCCTTGCCTTCGAAGACGTAGACGCGCATCGCATTCCACCAGTCGACGAACTGATCCTGAACCTTGCCTGAGTTGGCCTGAGTCCAAGGATGCAATTGCGTATAGAACGGCACGGTGATCGTGACAGAGCCGCCGGGCGGTATGCCGCCGTTGCCGTGGTTGATCCAGGCCCTGTACAGCTTGGTGGTGAGAAAGGGTCGATTCAGATAATCCGCTTCCTTGACCCCCAGCTGCGCTTGCATCCAAAGGTCATGGACGTTCTTGCCGAACTGGATCGGGGCCTGGATGACAGCATACATCACATGAGCTGAGTTATTGACGATCGTGATGGTCTTGGTGGGCGGTGGCGGCGCCAGTTGTGCGCGGGCGCCACCCGCCCATAAGAGAACGCCTAACACCAGCAAAGTGTAACCCATTCGGGTCATGTATTGCTTCCCCTCCAGTTTGGCACTGTCCGGCCCGCGCCTCAGCGATTCTCGTATCGTTTGCGATCATGCTGGGCTTGGCGGCGCCAGTCTTGCTGATTGGTAATGCGGGAAGCAAGGGCCCAACGGACTTAGCGGCAGGAGGCGACGGTGATTGCTGTCGTGCTTAGAGGTACGACGACGGGTCGATCAGACAATCGGTTCGGTAAGGATGTCCGCATCGTTGGGGACGGCGTTGCACTTGTCCGCCTGACGTCATCTATATAGAGCCCCCGCGAAGGTGATACCCTCGCGCTCCGCCTAATACGGCTCAATCACCAGCGCGTCGTGAAAGCATCTGTGCTGCGTCCTGTGCAGGCCGCCTTGTAGAGAGTGGTCTTGCATCAGCATGTCTTGCGCTGGAAGTCACCGAAGGCGTGCTGCTGCAAGGTACCAAGCAGACATTCGCAACACTGCGGCGCCTCCGGTAACTCGGCATCCAAATCGGCAATGGACGACTTTGGGACTGGATATTCCAGTCTCAGCTCCTTCGAGCCGTCAGCATTGGCGAGGTACTCGGTGTCCCAGTCATCGCCGAGAACGTCGAATCATCTGAGCACGCAATCATGCTCCGTCGGCACGAATGTCTCGAACGGAAAGGCTATCCTTATAGTCGGCCAGTCCCGCCCGAGGAGTTCAACCTGCTCCTGCAACCCAGCGCTCAGGGGCAGTAATCCCGCGTGCTTTTCGGGATCCACATCGCCACGCCTAACGCCATCTACATGGGAGTGGCGTCAGCCCGCCGACGGCGCCCTCGATAGATGTAGTCGCTCTCTGCCAGAGCGCTGTCCGTCTCTGCGATCCTGTTCATAAGGGAATGATGCGGTGAGAGTTCGCACGCTGGATCAGTTGCCCGGGCATCACCGGCAATGGCCAGAGCCTGGCAACGGCAACCGCCGAAATCGCTGTCGCGCAACGCGCATGAACGGCACGGCTCCAACATCCACTCCGTGCCGCGGAATGTCTGGAACGCCGGCGACTCCGCCCAGATCGCTTCCAGTGCATGATCGTGCACTGACCAGAATTGCAGACCCGGAATGGTTTCGGCCGCATGGCAAGGCAGAACGCGCCCTGATGGCGTGACGTTGAGCGACCGCTGGCCCCAACCACCCACGCAGGGCTTTGGTCGTCTGGCGTAATAGTCGGGCACAACCAGGTCAATCAGCATTCGTCCCTCGTATCGAGGGTAAACCTCCTCGACATCCCGCATCGCGCGAGCAACTTGCTCACGCGTGGGCATCAAGGCACGCCGGTTGGGCAAGGCCCAACCGTAGTACTGGGCGTGCGCAATCTCGACCCGTCCAGCGCCAAGCGAAGCAGCCAGCTCCATCATTTCTGTAACGCGGCTGATATTGGCCGAGTGGATCACGGCATTCACCGTGAAGGCAAAGCCCAGTTCCACTACGGACTGCGCAAACGCAATCTTCGCAGCGTGCGAACCACGATAGCCGGCAATCCGATCCGCGCTTGTGGCATCAACGTCTTGCAGCGATAACTGGATATGGTCCAGGCCGAGCGCCTTCATTTGCCTGAGGCGCTCGAAACCAAGGCCGATCGACGATGTAATGAGGTTTGTGTAGAGCCCTGCCGCATGGGCTGCGGCGACAATATCGGTCAGGTCACGGCGCGATGCCGGCTCACCGCCGGACAGGTGCACATGCAGCACGCCCATCGCGGCGGCCTCGTGGAACACACGGTTCCAGATTGAGGTGTCCAGCTCGTTCTGGCGGTCTTCAAGAGCCAGCGAATTGGAGCAGTAAGGGCAGGCCAGCGGACAGCGATGCGTCAGCTCTGCAAGCAGGCCCAACGGTGACGGGATATCGGCTTTAGCGGATTGAGCGTTCACCCAACCAGCATCCGCTTCATCACCAACTCCGAAAGCATCTCGGTCACATCGTTGGCGATCTCGTCACGATCAGCCGCGTAAAGCCTGGCCAGTTCGTCAACAATCTGCTCAACAGTTCGACTACCGTCGCAGCGTTGCAAAATCTCGCTGGCGGGGCCTTCGGTCTCGATGATGCGCTCGGGCCCCAACAGAACCCACAAACCACGCCGCCCATCGAATTGCAGGCGCACACCCGCAGCCAACCTCGGGTATTCCGGCAGTCTGGGAGACACCCTCTCCTGCATCTCGTGCACTCCAGCACGCGGGATAGACGACAGTTCGCTATCCCGCGGGGAGCTCCAGTCGTTCGGCTATTACAGCTTCGCTGCGAAGTAGCCGTTGATTTCCATGCCGATGCAGATTTCACGCAGCTTCGGACGAGTCCAGGCCATCAGATTTCTCCCTTGTCTTGCCATTCAGCCATTCAAGCATGGATGGTAAGCCCACCGCTCCGGCGGCTGGCCAATACCTAGCAGAACGAGCATACAGCGTCCATGGCATCGCGAAATCGTCAAATGGATGACCGTCGAAACACAATGATAGAGCCGAACCGATCAATTGCGAGCTTTGGCCGCAACGAGATGTCCTGACACCACCATGCAGGTACGCGTTCTCGGTGCCGCCGCGGGCGGTGGTTTCCCTCAATGGAACTCGAATGCCGCTGGCTGTCGCCGGGCGCGCGCCGGCGACCCGCTCGCCAGGCCGCGCACGCAGGCGTCGATCGCCGTGAGCAGCGATGGTGAGCAATGGTTCCTGTTCAACGCCTCCCCTGATCTGCGGCAGCAAATCGAGGCGACGCCCTGCCTGCACCCGCGCCAGGGCCCGCGCTCGTCGCCAATCGCCGGCGTGGTTGTCACCAACGGCGACGTTGATGCGATTGCTGGACTCCTCACCTTGCGCGAGCGGCATCGGTTCACCGTCTGGGGGACCGCCAGAATTCAGGCGATCCTCAATGCCAATCCCGTTTTCGACGTATTGGCCCATGACATCGTGACACGCTGCTCCGTCGATATCGGCAAGCCGACCGACTTGCTGTTGGCCGACGGTTCTCCGAGCGGCTTGATCGTCGAACTGATCCTGGTCCCGGGCAAGGTGCCACTCTATCTTGAGGATTCTTCTGAGCCCCCGGCCATCGTGGAGGATGACACAACCGTCGGCGCCCTCGTCACCGACAGGGATCAACGTCTCTTCTTCATTCCGAGCTGCGCTGCAATGACCGAGCCGCTCGCCCAGTGCATCCAAGGGGCCGACGTCGTATTGTTCGACGGCACGCTTTGGGCGGATGACGAGATGCTGCGATCCGGCGTTGGCAGCAAGACCGGACTGCGCATGGGCCATATGAGCGTCAGCGGCCCCAATGGCACGCTTGCTGCGTTCAGCCAGATCGGTGTTGGCCGAAAGATCCTGCTGCATATCAATAACTCCAACCCGATCCTGCTCGACGACTCATCCGAGAGGGCTGCCGTCGAGGCTGAGGGCTGGGAAGTCGCCTACGACGGAATGGAGATCCAGCTATGAGCGATCGCGTGCTCTCGCCTGACGAGCTGGAAGCGGCGCTGCGAAACATCGGCGCCGAGCGATATCATTCACGGCATCCCTTCCATAAGCTGATGTACCAGGGAAAGCTGACCCGTGAGCAACTCCAGGCGTGGGCGCTGAACCGATACTATTACCAATGCCGAATCCCGACAAAAGACGCGACGCTGATCGCCCGGCTGCCGACGGCGGAACTGCGTCGCGTGTGGCGGCGACGGCTGCATGACCACGATGGCGACGAACAGAACATCGGCGGGACCGCACGATGGCTGAAGCTGACCGATGGGCTGGGATTGGACCGGGACTACGTCGTCTCCACCAAAGGATTGCTGCCAATCACGCGATTTTCCGTCGATGCCTACGTCGATATCGTGCGCGACCGGCCGATCCTCGAGGGGATAGCGTCCTGTCTGACCGAGCTGTTTTCGCCGTCGATCATCGCCGAGCGGGTCGGAGGCATGCTGGCGAACTACGATTTCATCACGGCCGATACGCTCGAATACTTCACGCCGAGACTGGATCAGGCGCCGCAGGATGCCGAATTCGCCCTCTCTTATGTCAGGGAGCACGCACGAACAGCCGAACAACAGGCGGCCGTGCAAGCAGTCTTGCGGACCAAGTGCGACATATTGTGGGCTATGCTGGATGCGCTCCATCTGGCCTATGTCGAACCGGGCATGATCCCGCCAGGTGCATTTGTACCTGCGTAATCCGCGCAGCCACCGTTCGCACACTCACGATTCTGCTAATGACGGTAATCGTCGTATTGCAGTAGCATTATAGTGCTGCGAAAGCCGTCGTGCGGAGCTAAACTCTGCAATTGCTGACGTGAAATGGATCAAGCGCTTCAGCAACGCCACAACCTGAAATGGGGAGTGCGAACATGTCCGAAACCATCCGTCTGCATCCCTCGATCGACCAAGGCATTCGTCCCGGCACCGCGAATTTCGCGGGCGGCACGCTGGTGTGCAAATGCAGCGATCGGCCGGTGAAAATCACGATCAAGGGGAACGTTGCTTACGACCATGCCTGCGGCTGCACAAAATGCTGGAAGCCAGCCGGCGCGATGTTGTCTGTCGTCGCAGTGGTACCGCGCGCCAACCTGACAGTCGCTGAGAATGGCGATAAGCTCGCCATCGTCGACCCCAACGCCGCAATCCAGCGTTATGCCTGCAAGGCTTGTGGCGTGCACATGTATGGACGGATCGAAAACACGAAGCATCCGTTCTATGGGTTTGATTTCGTCCATCCCGAGCTGTTCCAGGAGTCAGGTTGGGCGCCGCCGGAATTCGCCGCGTTCGTGTCGTCGGTTATTGAATCAGGCGTGAGCCCCGACGGTATGGGCGGCGTCCGCGCCCGTCTGAAGCAGCTCGGCCTGGAGCCGTATGACTGCCTGTCTCCGGCATTGATGGACGCGATATCGACCCACGTCGCCAAGGCCTCGGGGGCGCTGCCGAGCTGA
>DATJJM010000209.1:0-4947 GCA_035492535.1 Acetobacteraceae bacterium
GCCGGCAAGCCGATCCGGATCGGCAGTTCCGCCACCCTGGCCGCCACTGGAACAACCGTTCCCGTCGGCTACGATGGTGAAGCGTTCATCCAGGACCTCGCTCCCAACGGTAACAGGCTGACCGTCCGGCAACCCGATGGGCACCGCTGTGCGGCCGTGTTCGCCTATCAGGCCGCGGCAGGCGAGATCCCGACGATTGGGCCCGTACAGTGCCGCGAGACAGCGCCATGAGATGGCTGTTCGCGGTGGCGATAATCCTACTGGCCGCGCACGGCGCGAACGCGCAATGCGTGATCGCGGCCGTCCCGGTCAACTTCGGCGTCTATCAGCCGTTCTCCGCCATTCCCGTCGACAGCAACGGGAGCATCACGATCCGCTGCCGCTCCTTTGTGCCGTACAGCATTGCCATCAATTCATCCGTCATCGGCAGTTTCGCCAGCCGGCACATGTCCCGATCAGGGTCGCAACTCTCCTATCAGCTCTACACAGACGCCGCCCGACGCACTGTCTGGGGTGACGGGACTGGCGGATCGGCCACCGTGTCAGGTTTCTGCGCCGGCTCCTGCAACAACGATCACTCTGTTTACGGGCGCATCCCACCCCGACAGTCCGCAACCCCTGGCACCTACACGGATACGATCACAGTCACGATTGTTTTCTGACAGCCAGGCGCCCTCTCATCGTTCATCAGCATTATCGTGCTGGCGCGACATCGTCGCCGATGAGGAAATTGATGCTCTCCCGCCAAAGCGCAGGACGCATGGCTTCGAGATGCAGCAGATGCGTACCGCGACTGATCTTGATGTCCCGCTTGATGGGCGACTGCGAGAACGCATCGAACAGCCACCGCGCGTCTTCATCCATCATAAGCCCATCCCACTCCCCGCGGATGATCGCGACGGGCGCGCGCACCTTGGTGGGGTCGTAACCCAGCTGGCCATGCCAGGCCTTGATGATTTCGCTGAACGGTCCGAGCGGTGTCTTCACTCCGGCAGGCGTGCGTGTCCGGCTCTCTGGATCGCTGTCCAGATAATGCTCGCCCCATTCATCGAAGTGCTTGCGTGACAATACCGCAGGCTCGCCGGCCGGAACGTCCTCGGTGAAGCGTTTCCATTGATCATCCACGGTAATAATGCGCCAGCCGGGAAACGTTGCAGGTATTTCATACCGACGCGGGCCGCGACGCCCGATCGGACCGAACAGGACCAGGCGGTCAGTCAGGCGCGGATTCGCACTGGCAAACAGGCAGGCGGGCATCGAGCCCCAGGAGTGAGAGATCAGCGACAGTCCCTCCAGCTTCTGATGACGGAGGATGAACCGGGCCGCCGTTTCCACCTGTTGGGCCGCGTCCGCCGCAACGCAAAGCGGCGTGCTTTCCGTCGCGGGACGGTCCATCTCGGGATAGCGGTCGGAATGGCCGAAACCGTAGAAGTCGAGGCCCCAGACATCGAAGCCGGCGTCATTCAGCGCATCGCGCCACGACCTCCCATCGAAGCGATGTGCGATCGACAGCGCGGATGGGAATGTCGCGCCATGTACGTAAAGCACGGCCCGCCGCAGCGACGGACGATTAGCTGCCGGCAGGAAGCGCAAGAAGAGCGACAAGCCTTCCCGCGGCCCTGGGATGCAAAAGTGCTCTTCGTTGGGATCGAGCCTAGGTGCGATCGAACAGTCTGTCATGGGACATGCCTCCACACTGATTGGCTTCAGCGAGTCGCGATATGTCCCTTAATACTTCAAATGCGGCCTCGGTTTTCGTCGGATGCTTCGGTCGTGGTCGCAGTATCGGGAGCACCGAAAATGCATGAGGGCAATTGCAGCGGCGTCGCGGTGACCGCGGCCGCAGAAAAGCCGGCGGTCAAAGCCACCCAGACGCAACGCGTAACTCACCAGCCCCAGCACGCAGATTGCCATGAGCGTGCGCCAGTCAAACATCGTCGCGACGCATCATGCTGACGCCTGTGCCGAACGCACCCCCGATGAGCATCGCCCAATCGGATGCCAACGATTGCGAGACAAGAGCGGCCACCGCACCCGAGATGATCCATGGCAAGACTGACTGGTTGCCGCGCCATCGATCCGGCAGCAGAGTCACGACAAATGCCGCAGGCAGCAACGCGGCGCGGGTCGATCTGGGCTCGGTCCGCGATGATCGCAAAGTTACCGCCTCAGCCGCCGCTGTTGGCGCGAGGCGATGTCGATCTGCACGAATTGCCCGGGGACGAGTTGCGTGCACCGCTCTGGCCCGTCCTATGGTCGCTGACAGCCGTGCTCACGTCCGCGGATGCAACGCGGATCGGATGCTGCCAGGCAGAGGGCTGCGGCTGGTTCTTCGTCGATGAGAGCCCGAACCGGACACGCATGTGGTGCTCGAGCGAAGTCTGTGGCGATCGTGAAAGGGCGCGTCGTGCCTACGCCAGGCGCAGCCGGGAGAAATCGGAGACGGAGAAGTAAGCGCACTCCGCCTGAAGCCAGTCCTGGCCCTGCGTTGACGACTGGCCGTAAGGTCGCGGATGGCAACCGACAGGAGCGCGTCGTGGGCGGATGGATTGCTGCCGTTGCACTATTGCTGGCCAGCGTTTCAGTTGGCTGGGCCAAGCCGATGGAACCGGCGCTGCAACAGCAGCTGCTGGGTATCTATGACGCCTACAACAAGGACGTGTTGGCCGGCAAAGTGACTGATGCAGTGAACCTGCGTTCGGCGGAGGAAAGGGCGTCCGCTGCCAAGGAAATGCCGACAGAGGCGGCGCGCCAGCGCTTCCTGGTGATGGCAAAGACCATGGTGCCGGATACGGTGCAGCCGCTGCATGCCTCGATCAACGCCGCGGGGGACAAGGCCAGCATCATCACGCTCGGCACAAAGACGATCCCGAAGGGTGTCAAGCTGCCGCCGGGCGCGCCGCCGCCTGGCACGGTGCTGCACAGCGAGCTGATGCTGACCTACGTGAAGGAAAGCGACGGGTGGAAGCTGGATGACCAGATGTTCGGACCCGACCCCGCCGATGTGAAAAAATGCAAGAACGAAAAGTACGAAAGTGACGCGGCGTTCGACGGCAAGAAGACGACGTCGATGGGTGGACCGATCGTGCGCGTGGACTACGCACCTGATCACACGCTGATCGTGATCCGCGCGGTGGACGAAGAGACCTGCGTGTTCCTGCGGGAGAACAAGGACGCGTTGTCGAAGCGGGGGGTGGAGCCAGCCAGGCTGGTGCCGTATGCGGTGCTGGAGATCCAGGGTCACCCGCACAAGACCGACAAGCAGAAAGTGCTGGCAGACAATGTGACTGTGCATGATGATGAGTGAGACGGATTGCGCAGACAACTTCGATATGCTGGTGCTCAGAGCACCGTTGATCAGCCGGGGATCACTGTATGCCGCAGGCCGATATTGGAACTTCTGAGGCACTGCTTGCCGATCTCGCCACCTGGGTGGCGATGGAGACGCCCACCACGGATTCCGCCGCGGTCAACCGGTTGATGGATCTGGCCGAAGGGGAGCTAGCACGCGCCGGCGCGGCGCTGACCCGCATCCCGGGGCGCGATGGATTCGGCGACAACCTGATCGCGCGCACGCCGGGCACGGGCAAGCCGGTGCTGGTCGCAGGCCACCTCGACACGGTCTGGTCACACGGCACCCTGGACACGATGCCGTACCAGGTGAATGGCCAGAAGGCGCATGGTCCAGGTATCTACGACATGAAGGCGGGGAGCTTCCTCGCATTTCATGCCGTGTGTTCGATCCTGCGCCAGAACGTACCGACACACCGGCCGATCGTCCTGCTGCTGACGCCCGATGAGGAAGTCGGCAGTCCCACCTCGCGCGAATGGATCGAGCGCGAGGCGACGGATGCCGCGTATGTGCTGATTCCCGAACCGGCTGGCCGGAGCGGTGCCTGCGTCACTGCGAGAAAGGGCGTGGGGCGATTCGTCATGCGTGTGAAAGGGAAGGGCGCTCACTCGGGCGGTGCGTTCGAGGACGGCGCGTCGGCGGTGGTGGAACTGGCGCGGCAGATCGTGCGGCTGCACGGCATGGTGGATCTGGACCGCGGCATCACCTTGAACGCCGCACCGATCTGGGGCGGCTCACGTCCCAACGTGATCTCGCCGGACGCGGGATGCGAGATCGACCTGCGGGTGAACTCGATCGCCGACGGCGAACACATGGAGCGCACGCTGCTGGAAAGCACCGCGCTCACTCCGGGATGCCGGGTGGTGGTGGAGGGAGGGATGAATCGCCCTCCCTACGCCGAAGGTCCGGACATCCTTGCGCTGTACGACCATGCGCGCGGTATCGCGGAACAAGTCGGCGTCCATCTCCCGCGCCAGCATCGGGGCGGCGGCTCGGACGGCAACTTCACCGCGGCGATGGGCATCCCGACACTCGATGGCCTCGGATGCCCGGGCGCCGGTGCCCATGCGGCCCACGAGCATATCCTGTGGCAGCACCTGGCGCCGCGCGCGGCTCTGATGGCGGGACTGCTGGAAACGCTTTAGCAGACGTTGGTATCAGGCGGCCGCGCAGCGCTCGGCCAGCCGCATGAACACCGGCACCGCCGCGACAAGATCGGCAACACGCACTTTCTCCGTCGGCGTATGCGCTTCCGAGATATGCCCTGGACCAAGCACGACGCAGGGCGCGATAGCCTGCAACTCTGACGCGTCGGTGCCATAAGGCGCGGTCGCCGCCGCTTGACCGACCGTATCCACACACAGCCGAACCAGCGGGTGATCGCGCGGCAATTCCGGCGGAAAGCCCTCGCGCACCTCGCTGACCTGGATGTCGTGGCGCTGCGCGGCGGTATACACAGCCTGCAGCACCGGCGAGGGATCGACCTTGGCCGAATAGCGGAACTTGATGCGTGCCGTGGCTTTGGGAACCGTGACGTTCATCGCCGCGCCGTGGTTGTCGATGATGACGTTGAAATCCGAGAACGGTGGATCGTA
>DATJJM010000210.1:0-9162 GCA_035492535.1 Acetobacteraceae bacterium
TGGATCAGGCAGCGAGCCTTGCCGCCTCGGCAGCAGTCTCATGCAGATGGTAGCGCAGCGACGGCCCCATCTGGACCTCTACCGTCACGACACCGCCATCCGACGTGAACGGAAGCTGGGCATCACCGTTCGTCCAGCGCCACATGTTCGCCTCCTTGCGCTCACAGCGATACCAACCCTGGTCGAAGTGAGGATGATCGGGTGCGAAGTCGAAGACGTCATCGCCTTCGCGCACGACGATACGGCGAACCGCGACACCGAGCCTGCGCCAGTCATCCAGATAGGACTTGTCCTGTGACGGCACGGCGGTGCGTGACACCAGACGGATGTCGGAGGCCGCACCCAGCAGCATGAATATATGCCGGCCATGCTCGACCGATACGGCGCGGTACGTCCGGCCGTCGGCGACCAGCCGAAGATCGGCATCCTCGGTCGTAACGAAGCTCGGCGACACAAAGCCCTGGGATTTCGCTCGCTCGGCCAGCATGCGCCATACCGGCAGCACTGCCTCGGCGCTGACGGCAAGCGGGGCGCAAGCGTCTTCTGCCCAGCACTTCAATCCAGCGTTCACGTGGAATTCTGGATGCAGCACCAGTGCGAGGCCGCTGTTGCTGAAGTAGGCCCGGTTGCCGGTGTCCAGGTAGCTCTCGGTTGGCAGGCCTTCAGCCAGCAGGATGGCGTGCTGCTCCAGCTCAACGTGGCGATAGGCCACGAGGCGGGACTCCAGCTCCTGTACGATGGTCATGCCGTTGATCAGGAGCTTGGCGGGGATCAGCTTGCCATCAATGAACAGGCAGTGATCGGGAGAGACAACCAGATCGCGCTGCGGGAGCCCGTCGGCGAAGGCGCCTCGGCGGATGCGGACAGGTGCCGCGAGCACGGGATGCGGATGTAGGCCGAGCTCGAGTCGACGTTGCCCGATCCACTTGATCGGTTGGAGCGCGCGCTCATCGTCGCGCAGCGTGACGACCATGTCGCCTTCGTTGAGCTCCTCGACCGCAACCTCGCCATCCGCGGTCAGAATACGCGTCCCCTCGGCGAAGCAGACGACGGAGCTGAGGAAGATATCGGTGCCGGTGCCGGCGTCCTGTTTCCAATCGACGAAGGGCGTTCCGGTCGGCAGGGTGCCTTTGAGAGTGAAGGTCGCCAGCGCGGAATGACTGCTGTCGAACAGGGTGATGGTCGTGTTGCCGTTCGTCAGCGTGGCGCTGGCGACATTGGCGAAGGCAATCGTCTCAGCATCGACCTGTTCAACGATGGTCGGGGTCGCACTGCTGGCGATGAAGTCGAAATCGTTCAGGTCCGCCCCGCCGCCGTTGAATGACGCAAGGGCGGTCGAGGTGTGCAGATCGAGAGTGGACGTGCCAGCCGGGCTGCCATTGAACGTCGCAGCGCCGCCGGACGCGACCGACCCCTCCAGCTCGGTCGTCGAACCCGCAGCCGACCCCACCTGAAGGGCGACAGTGCTGCCGACATTGCTCTTGATGTCGAGCACGCCGCCGCTGCTGTCCACGTTGCCGCTGCCGGAAATCGAGCCACCGCTTTCGCCAAGCGTGCCGAAGCCATTGATCGTGCCGGAGTTGACGATTCCGCCTCCCGTATCGGAAATCGATCCGCCCGACAGCGTCAGCAGCGCGCCGCTGCCGGCGGTCAACGTGCCGGTGGTGAACGAACCGCTGGAGAAGGTATTGGTACCGCCGGTGAAATTCGCGTTGCCTGTGACAGTGACCGCCGAGCCAGCGTCCGTAAACGAACCCCCGCTGACCGACAACGAACCGGTCTTGAACGTTACATGGCTGTTCCCGAGTGTCAGGCCGCCATTGGTGATCGTGGTTGCGCCGCTGAAGGTAATCTGGCGCGCTGTCGTGGAGGATGCCGTTGTAACGTTCGCGAACGAGTCATTGATCGTTAGTGCGCTGATCGAAAGTGACAAGTTGAGTGTCACGCCGTAAGCAGATGTCGCGCCGGCTTGAATGAGTGCCGAGTCAGTAGAGATCGGAGTGCCGCCGCTCCAATTACCACTAGCACTCCAATTGCCGCCACTCTTGGCAGTCCAAGTCTTGACGCTCATGACTTTCTTCTCCCCGGCAAAGCGATGGCGCCCTTCAATCTGCGGCGCGACGCAATACAACCTGAGATTGTGGATGAATTCATCTTATGGACAGCAGATCGGCCCCATTCATGCGTGATGTGTATTGGATTTCCCGCGTCAATCGAGGAATATGTCGCCGATAACGAGAGCACATCGCTCAAGGAAATGCAACTATTACGTGTTTAACGACTTTCTGCAACACGCGATGTGCGGAGCGGCGATAAGGTGACGAGAGGAGTCGGAAAACTTTACAAGTGCCGCAAAGGCGCCGATCCGAGGATCGCTACAATGTTGAAGTCCAAACATTTACTGTGTTGGCACATGGTTTGCGTCCCGGCTTGCAAGGTCTTCTAGGCCGGGAGCCAGAATGGCATGATTAATACTTGGACCTTGATGGCTGCATGTCTGGCGGTCACATTCGCCAGCGCCGCTCATGCCGACGTACTATACAATAACACTGGTGCTTCCGCTGTCGGGACGGCGGCGTTGAACGGTGACGGGCCGCCGATGGCTGCGTCCTTTACGTCCAGCCCGGCGACCGTTGACGGCAGTCTCAATCCGGTCGCGAACACTCTGGATTGGGCGGTGCTGAAATTGCAGACCACCGACGCCAATTCGGATGCGGGCATCACCGTCAGCGTCTGGGATGACGTCAGCAACAGTCTCTTTCAGCAAATTGGCTCCCTTGGTGGCGCGACGGATGCTGCCATCGCCGCTGCCACGACAGCTGATGGCTTTGCATTTTTGAAGTTCACGCCGACGGCGCCGATTTCCCTGATCAACACTGACTGCTCGGGTGGAGCCGGCAACGGCAATTGTGGTGACACCCGGTTCTGGATTCAGATCGACGATGCGAACCTTGGGGCTCAGAGCGGCGCGCAATGGGCACTGTCCGCCGACGGCTCCTTTCCGAATGAATGGGAGTTTTTCGCCAACAACGATCCGAACAATACGGGTGGATTCTATCAGAACAGCGACCCGAGCGGCCCGTTTGGTGCCTCCCTCCAGATGTGCGTCATCGCCAACCAGCAACTGCCTGTCGGCCCCTGCGCCGATGCTGGTCCCTCCGTTCCAGAGCCGGCAAGCCTGAGCATTCTGGGTGCCGCCCTGGCAGGCATTGGATTGTTACGCCGGCGTCGTCAAGCCTGAGCGTCGGATTAGTTACTGGAGAGCCGCCGGGTCGAAATCGACACGCTGGCCCCACAACGCTTCAGCCTGAAGCTGCGAGCGTCTTTAGCTCGGCGCTGACGCGCCGGAGCACCGTCTCCCAATCGCCCAGGATGCTCTGACGGAACTGGCGAAGCGTGGGATACCAGGGGCTGTCGTCTCGACCAAGCAACCAACGCCAGCATGTGTCGAAACGGTTCAGCAGCCAGACCGGCTTGGCCAGGGCACCGGCGAGGTGCGCAACCGATGTATCGACGCTGATGACGAGGTCCAGCGCCTCGACCAAGGCGGCCGTATCGCTGAAATTCGACAGTTCAGCCGTGAAATCATGCAGTGCGAGGCCGGGTGGGGGCGCCTGTTTCGCGGGGGGGCCCTTTTGCAGCGAGATGAAGGAGCACCCTGACACCTCCGCCAAGGGTCTCATCACTGAGAGCGGCATCGAGCGCCGTTGGTCGATCGCCATGCTCCGCGGCTGATCTGCCCGTGCCCCGCCTGCCCAGACCAGCCCAACCTTCAGACCGGGCAGGGCGGCAAGGCGCTCGCGCCAGGCCGCGACGCATGCGGCATCCGCCGACAGGTAAGGGACCAAGGACGGGATTGTCTCCATTGTGGTGCCATGAGCCAGCGGCACACTCAGCAATGGACAATGGAGGTCGAAGTCCGGCAACGGATCGCCCTGGCAAACGATCCGCGTGACGCCGCGAAGGCTGCGAAGGAGTCGGGCGAGCGGTGCCGGTACCTCCAGGATCACGTCACCCTGTTCAGCCAGGATACTGGCGTAGCGACAGAACTGGATCGTGTCGCCCATCCCTTGTTCGGCGTGCAACAGAAGGACCCGGCCGCCAAGCGGCTCGCCTCCCCAGCGTGGCTGCTGGAAATCGCGTTGCGTCCGGGCCATGCGTACATCCGCCCAGCGATGTTCGTATTGCTGCCAGCCTTCCTGGAACCGGCCTGTCAGCAACAGCACCAGGGACAGATTAGTACGCGCCGCGCTGTAATCGGGCTGGAGCCTGATCGCCTCTCGCAGATGGGCTTCGCTCTCGTCCAATTCCCCAAGTTCCTGAAGGACGGCGCCAAGATTGCTATGGGCCGCCGGATAATCCGGCTTCTGCCGCAAGGCGGCACGGTAATGGTGTTCCGCTTCGCGACGCCTGCCACCTGCCTGAAGGACGGCCCCCAGGTCGTTCTCAGCCTCGGGATAGTCAGCCCGCTGCCGCAACGCCTCTCGGTAACTCGCCTCCGACTCGGCCAGGCGTCCGCAGTCCAGCAACAGGTGGCCAAGATTGTTGTGGACCTCCGGATAGTGCGGCCGCAGCCGGATCGCGGCGCGATACCAGTATTCCGAGTCGGCAAACCTGCCGAGCCGTTGGAGGGCGACACCCCGGTTGTTCGTGGCCTCCGGATATTCGGGTCGCCACCGAAGTGCCGCGCGGTAACAGTCTTCCGCTTCCGCAAAGCGTGACTGTGCCAGTAGTACATTGCCCAGGCTGTTGCGGGTTTCCGGATCGTTGTGCCGGATCTCAAGCGCATGGCGAAGGCTTGCCTCAGCGTCCTGGTACCGCCCGAGTTGCTGAAGCAGGGTGCCAAGCCTGCTGTGCAGCGTGCTGTCATGCAGCCGCTGCGCGATGGCGGTTCGGTAGTGCGCCTCGGCTTCGTCCGGCCGCGCGCCAAGGCGCAGCACATCGCCAAGGTTCGCCACGGCATCGGTATAGTCGGGGCGGAGGGCGAGAGCGCGACGGTATTGGGCCTCCGCCCCGGCCAGGTCACCCCGGGATTGCAGCAGGGCTCCGAGGTTGTTGTGTGCCTCGGCATGCGGCGGCATCAGGTGCAGGGCGGTGCGGTAGCATTCCTCGGCCTCATCACTGCGGCCAAGCGTCGCCAGGATGTTCCCAAGGTTGTTGTAAGCATCCGGGTATTCCGGTCGAAGGCGCAGGGCGGTTCGCTGAGACGCCTCGGCTTCGACTAGGCGCTCCATCGACTCGAGGACGAGGCCGAGATTGCAGTGGAACTGCGGATCGTCCGGGCGCTCGGCGATCGCCTGCGTGATCAGCGCTGCCGCTTCGGCGCTGCGCCCGACCTGATGGGCGATGAGCCCGAGGTTGTGGAGGCTGTCCGCGTTATGTGGCTGCGCCGCCAACACCAGGCGATAAGCAACTTCAGCCTCATGCAGGTTGCCGATCGTGTGGTGGCGCAGCGCCTCGGCGAAGGCGTCTGTGACGGAATAAGAGCGAGGCGGACCGGTGTCTTGCGTGTTCATCGCACCTTCCCGGCGGTCATCCGGCATCGGTTTTACGCCACTCCCAGCCGCTGCAGTACCGGGAGCCGCCGCTCGAGGATATTGGCAATGGCCTCCGCCATGATGCGGTTCGCATCGACCGGGTCGGTCACCGGTTGGCCGTCGCGCTGAACACCGCGACCGGTGCGGCCCAGTGCCGCGAGCAATTCGGCCGCCAGCGACGCGATATCGGCCGGCCTGCCCGCAAGCAACTCACCAACCACAAGCGTTTCCAACGGCTCCGAAGGGAACGCTGAGCCGAGCAGCGGGGCGGCCAACTGCGTCAGGTCTGCCGCATTCCGATTGGCTCCGGCGATCGCCAGATTCAGGCGATGGGAGGCATCGTGCCCTTCTTGCGAGATTCCGCCCGGAAGGATTGGATGGGCGTAGCCTCCGGCGACGAGCAGGGTGAACGCCTGCATCAACTCCATCAGTGACCGGCCTGCGAGCGCCGGCGCCTGACGGGCCGCTCCGATGCTGAGGGTGCCGTCGTTCTCCAGCACCGCGAGCAAGGGCTCATACACCGCGGGCAGGCCGGTGACGTTGCCGACTGGCGTTGCAAAGGTAATGCCACCTTCCGGCACCTGGCGGCCCAGGCCGGCAAGTGTCATTGCCTCAAGATTGGCCTGCTGTTCGGCCGGCGGCATGGGTGCGAAGCCCTTGCGGAACAGGTCGCGGCGGAAGGACTGCGCGCAGCCGACATCGCGGATGGTCTCGCGAAGGACAGGATCGCGCGTTTCCGCGAGGATAGGCACGACATTGGCCGGGACCGAGATATTGTCGATGTTCTCCGCCAGTGTCGCGCTGCCGATGTATCGGCATTTCGCTTCGGCCATGTCGCTCGCTATGTCTGCGAACATCAGCGGATGCCAGTCCTGGTTCAGGTACTCGTGGGCAATGTAGCGCGCATCCTGCTTGCGGATGTCAGCCAGGCGGCTTTCCAGCGATGGATGAGCTGGAAAGAACGCGGCGCCGGCCTGCCGCAACCGATCGACGAAGTCGAGCACACCCGGGGCGGCCAGATCCGTGCGCTCCGGGCTGGCGACCGCCAGCATGCGCATCATCGTGCGCACCGGCACCATGGCCGACCAGCCGGTGGTGACGTTGTAGCTGAGGTAGGCGAGACCGCCCGGTTTGAGGCGTCGGGCGATGGTCGCGATGAGATGACGGCGGTTCTCCGGCGAGATCCAGCTCAGCACGCCGTGCGATACCATCATGTTGAAGTCGGGCAGCGTCGCCCCGGAGGCGGCGGCAAGATCGGCAAACGACCTCTCGGCAAAATGCGCGTTGGCCAGGCCGGCCGCCGTGGCAAGCGTGCGGGCAAACTCGACATGCGCTGGATTGAAATCGAACCCCCAGACTTCGGCCTGTGGGAATGTGGCGGCGACAATCAGCGCGCTGAAGCCGTTGCCGCAGCCGAGGTCGGCATAGGTGAACGGTCTGGTCAGGTCGGGCGGCCGATGCCCCAGCAGCAGGCTGGACATGGCAAGCCAGGCCGGCGTGATCTCGCGGTAGAAGTTGGCGGTATAGACCACGTCGGTGACGTAACCATCGTCCCATCTGGCCATTGCCGGCGGTTCCCCCCTGGTGCGCCCTGTGAGGTAACAGGCGCGATCACCGCGGGGCAAGGAAACGCCGCGGCTTCGCGGCGACCTTTCCGATTCCGGCTACTGCGGCAGCTTCAGGGCGGTCTGTTCCACATAGGGCTTCATCAGCTCGTCGGCCTGCTTCTGGGCCGTGGCCATGGCCGCTTCCGGCGTTGCCTTGCCGGACAGCACCGCTTGGACACCGTCTTCCAGCGTCTTGCGGACGGCAACGGTGTTGAATGTGGCGAACCAGCCGCGCGCGTACGCCAGCTGATCCAGCGCGACCTTCGCATCCGGATGCTGCGCCATGTAGGATTTCATGTCAGGCAGATCGTAGGCGGCGATGCGCGGAGCGAAATAACCAGTGAAACGGCTCCATCCGCCAGCAACCTCCGGGCTCACCAACCACTTGATAAGGGTCCACGCGGCGGCCTGGCGTTCCGGGCTGTTGCCGCAGGGGATCATCAGGCTGGCACCGCCGATCGGCGCAGCATTCTCGATATTGCGCGGCATGAAGGCCGTGCGATACGGCGTCTTCATGTTGTCCCGCACGAAGGACAGCGATCCGGTGGACAGCACCATCATGGCGGTGCGGCCCTGGAAGAAGGCGGTGGTGACAGCGTTCGCATCCGTCACGCCCTCGGGCATCACGTGCCACTTGTGCACGCAGGCATCGATGAGCTGCACGGCGCCGACAGTGCTGGGCTCGGTGTAATAAACCTCCCCGCCGTAGCCAGGATTGTAATACTGGCCGCCGTTCGACATCGCGAGGCCGCTGGTGATCCAGCCGAGGTAATCATAGGTGCCAGGAAACATCAGGCCCCAGCGCGTCGTGGTGCTGCCGTCGCGCTTCACCAGCTTCTTCACATCGTCGGCCCAATCCTGCCAGGTCACTTTCGGCTTGTCGGGGTCGAGGCCCGCGTCCTTGAACGCATCGACACTATAATAGAGCAACGGCGTGGAGTTCTGGAACGGAACGCCGTAGACGTGGCCCTGCTCGGTCGCGTTCAGCGTCAGGGCCGGCCAGAACTCCGTCATGAATTGCGCCGGCGTCTGGCCATCTTTGGCGATCAGATCGTCCAGCGGCATCGCATCGTTGTTGATCGCGTATTCACGGATGAAGTTGGCACTCATGATGACGGCGCCGGGCGAATGGCCCGCCTGAATCGCAGCGCGGGTCTTCAGGTTCGTGTCGTCATAGCTTCCTGAATAAACGGCGGTGACGTTGATGTCCGGGTGTTCCTTGTCGAATTGCGCGATCAGCCGCGTCATCTCGGTCGCGAGCTTGCCCTGGACAGGGACCGGGAAGAACAGGTCGAGGTCGGTCGCTGCGGGCGGCGGCCGTCATTCCGAGGCGCGCGGCAGCGACGCAGACTCGAGCCAGGTGTGTTCCTTGCAAAAAACTCCCTCGTGTCCCTCGCAAAGACAGACGGCGGGATACGCGCATCGATGAACTCCCCTTGGTTTACTTGATGCCGGAGAAGGTGAAGCTGGAAACGAACTGCCGCTGGAAGATCAGGAAGATCAGCAACAGCGGCGCGGCGACGAAAAAGGTGCCGGCGGCAACCACGCCCCATTCGGAACCGGCCTCGGCGCCGGAGGTGAAGGAGGGACACCCTGATGTGGTTGCCCTGGGCACGGGCGATATCGGCGCCAACTCGTTGCAGTAGGAACAACATCGACGACGCATTCCTAATGCGCACGTGGCCCAATGCATGCTGCGAAGCAGCGGCAGACAAGGCTCCGCAGCGTGGCGGCGTGCCGACGCCGCTGGCGCCGAGACAAGTATAGCCTACAGATTATTGGCTTTCCGGAATGTGGCCAATGTACCCTTCGCCGATGGCGGTGCCGTGAAATAGGTCCGAGCGAACTCTCAGTCGTCGTCTGGCAATGCTGCACGTGACTGCTTGAGCCGCGCGCGGTGCAACTTGCTCTGTCGGCGCCGCCGTTTCGAGGCCGAGGTGGGACGCGTTGCCACCCGCGGCACGATCGGCTGCGCGGCCCGTTGAATCAGTGCAATCAGCGTGTCCAACGCGGCCTGG
>DATJJM010000211.1:0-2051 GCA_035492535.1 Acetobacteraceae bacterium
CCGGAGCTCAACCAGCGCAGCGCGGCCCCCACCAGCATCTGGCATATCTTCTCCGCACTGAGGCCGCCTTATCTCTCGACGACATGGCGCGTCGCCATGATGGTGGCCGGCGCGCAGGGTGGCAGCTACGCACTGACAATCTGGTTGCCGACCTATCTGAAGACGGTACGCGGCATCTCGTCCGTGGGAACCGGCAGCTACCTGATGGTACTGATCCTGGGCGCCTTCTTCGGCTTCGTCAGCGGCGCGTACCTTGCGGACGGTATCGGTCGGAAGGCCACCTTCATCGTCTCGGCGATCGGCTCAGTTGCATTGACAATCGTCTATCTATTCGCGCCGCTCAGCAACAACTGGATCCTGCCGGTGGGCTTCCTGCTCGGCTATGTCTCGCTGATCATGTTCTCGCCGATGGGCACCTTCATGACCGAGCTGTATCCCACCGCCGTGCGCGGCGTGGGCCAGGGGTTCTGCTACAACGCCGGCCGCGGCATCGGCGCATTGTTCCCCGCGTTCGTCGGGTTCCTGTCGGGGCGGCTCGGCCTTGGCACCGCGATCGCCATCTTCAGCCTTGGCGCGTATGGGGTGATGATCGTCGCCCTGATGTTGTTGCCCGAGACGCGCGGACGATCGCTGCAAAGCCTGGAGCAGCCTGCTTCGGGCTGATGTTCCCGGTGCCCAGGCCTGGCCTGCGTATCTCTGCAACCCCGCTACGCCGAGCCAGTCTGCATCGGCGCACGTCCCACTCACGCAACTGTGCAGCCGCGCCACAAATGATTGCCACTATTTCGAGCAGGATCCACTCAGCAAGAGATAATGGAGCCGCACCATGGCCGATATGGAAGACGCGCACGTACAGATTGCCCGCCTGCGCGAACAGGTCGAATCCCTGATGAAGGACCGGGTCACGCCAGCATTGGCGAATGCCGCCGGGCGTGCGGAATCGGCGGTGTATGGGGCAGCGGGCACCGTCCGCGATCAGGCGGAGTATGTCGGCGAGCGGGTGCGCGAGGCACCCTTGCTGGCGGTGCTGATTGCCGCCGGGGTTGGCTTCGCGCTCGGCCGGCTGACCCGCTGATCGATGCGTCCCCTCCGCTTGGCGCGCATAGCCGCGGAGGCGGAGGGTATTCGCCTTCGCAGCCGTGCGCGCCGCGCTATGGTGCGCATCGCACTGATGATGCTGGCGCTGGTGTTCTTGCTCGGAGCGGCCGTGCTCTGCCACATCGCCGCGTGGTTCTGGCTGCGCCAAAGATGGGAACCGCAGCTGGTCGCCTTGGCGCTCGCCGGCTTCGACGCAGTGCTGGCATTCCTGCTGCTGTTGCTGGCCGCGCGCTCAGCCGATAGCCGCGTGGAGCTCGAAGCGCTGGCGGTGCGGCAGCGCGCGGTTGAGAGCATCGCAGGCACTTTCGCAATGTCCGCGTTGGCGGGCCAGTTGCTGCGCATCGTCGCGAACTTCGTTCGGAGGGGCCGACGCTAGGGGCAGCGATCAAGGGGAGGCCGGTGTGAAGCAGGGCGGAGCGCAAGGCAGCGAGTCTGCCTCCCAGTTGATCGACGCCAAGATCAAGGAGTTGGGCGATTGGCGGGGCCAGATGCTCAGCCGCATTCGTCACCTGATCAAGGACGCGGATCCCGACGTGACCGAGGAGTGGAAGTGGCGGGGAGTTCCCGTGTGGTCGCACGGCGGATTGATCTGCACGGGCGAGACCTACAAGAGCGTCGTGAAGATGACCTTCGCGAAAGGGGCAGCCCTGGCGGATCCTTCAAACTTGTTCAATGCAAGCCTTGATGGCAACACACGGCGCGCCATCGACTTTCGTGAAGGCGACGCGATTGACGAGCCGGCATTGAAGACGCTCATCCGCGCCGCCGTGACGCTGAACAGGTCCAAGGCCAAAACCTGATCCGCCGGCGCTAGATGCGCTCCCAGATCCCGGTTTCCTCATCCAGCCTGTCCTGCTCCAGCCCGCGGAAATCGCCGCGGGACACGATGCCGATGACCAGCCCTTCGTGCACCACCGGTACATGGCGGAAGCCGCCGTCGCGCATCAGCCGCA
>DATJJM010000212.1:0-2698 GCA_035492535.1 Acetobacteraceae bacterium
GAATCTGGAGGCTTCTGTGAGGTCGCGCGAGGCGGAGCTGTCCGCGCGATACGGCGCGACCTCATTGAAGCCGGATTGAACTCACCCGCGGGCCGCAGTCGCTATGGGGGTTGTGTGGCTGGCGCTGGAGGACGTGCTGGAGGTTGGGCTGTTCGGATCGGCTCGGGCCGTCGCGACGGATGCGCAAGAGGCGCGTTGCCCGGTGTCGGTTGCGTGCTGATGACGCGAAGGTGGCCGAAGGCGGACACGCTCGGAGGTGCAGGCTCTCTCATTGACCGGCGTCCTGCAGCGCCGATGCGGACGTCGGTTGTGCTGCTCGACGGGTTTGCCGGGGACGGTGCTCGCGGGTCATGAACTGTCGCACCAGAATGGGCGGCGGCGCGGCGGCGGACGGCGTGGCAATGGTCCGCGCTCCTGCATGTGCCCGCCGCAGTCGGGACAGACGTCGAGCGCCTCGCCGGTCAGCCGCTGGTAGTGTTCACGGTAGCTCTGTGGCGGCGGCGGTTCGGGTGGCGGTGCCGCGAGCAAGGTGCGGCAGAGCGCCAGCTTGCCGGAGCGGTGGCCATTGGCGAGGAAGCCGAGGTGACGGATGCGATGGAACCCGTCCGGCAGGGTGTGCAGCAGGAACCGGCGGATGAATTCGTCGGCAGCAAGCGTCATGGTCTTGGTCTTGCCATGGTGGCGGTAGTCCTTCCAGGTGAAGTCGACGTGTCGGTCGGCAAGCCGGGTTAGCCGGCTGTTGGCGATGGCGACGCGGTGAGTGTAGCGACCGAGATAGGCGAGCACTGGCTCGGGGCCGGCAAACGGTGGCTTGGCGTAGACCACCCACTCGATGCCGCGCAGGGCATCGAGACGCCCGGCGAAGGCATCCGGTTCGACCAGCGCCGCCAGGGTGCCGGAGAAGCGCAGATCGCCAACTGCGAACGCGGCCCGTAACCGTATCAGGAACAGTTCGCGGAACTGCCGCGACAGCACCCGGACCGGCAGGAAGAAGCCTGGTCGGCACGCCACCCATCGCGCGCGGTCGGGCGAGAGGCCGCCGGCTGGGACGATGCAGTGCAGATGCGGATGATGCTGCATTGTCTGGCCCCAGCTGTGCAGCACGGCGACCGCGCCGATCTCGGCGCCGAGATGGCGCGGGTCGGCGGCGACGGTGCGCAGCGCCTCGGCGGTGGCGCGGAACAGGATGTCATAGACGACACGCTTGTTCTGGAACGCGATCTCCGCCACCAGCGCCGGCAGGGTGAAGACGACGTGGAAATACGGCACTGGCAGCAGTTCGGCCTGTCGGGCTTCGAGCCACGCCGCGCGCGCCAGGCCCTGGCACTTCGGACAGTGCCGGTTGCGGCAGGAGTTGTAGGCGCAGCGAATCAGGCCGCAGTCAGAACATTGTTCGACGTGGCCACCCAGCGCCGGTGTCCGACACGCCTCGATCGCCGCCATGACGCGCCGGTCGACCCGGCCGAGATGCTCGTCATGACTGCGGCGGAATGCCTCGCCGTGGCGGCGGAAGATGTCCGCCACCTCCAGCGCTGGCCGGATCGCCGCCACTCAGGGCGGCGGCGTGACCTCCAGCCGCAGCCGGTCGAGCGGGCTCGGCGTGCCGCGGATGGTGCTGGTGGCGACCTGCGTATAGCGCGCCGTCGTGTTCAGGCTGCTGTGACCAAGCAGCGCCTGGATGATGCGGATGTCGGTGCCGCTCTCGAGCAGGTGGGTGGCGAAGCTGTGCCGCAGCGTGTGAACGGTGACCCGCTTGCTCAAGCCGGACGCGGCGCACGCCGAGCGACAGGCGGCGTGCAGCACGGTCGGGCTGATCGGATGCTCCCCGTCACGGCCCGGGAACAGCCAGTGCGCCGGTCGTGCCAGGCGCCAATACGAGCGCAGGATGCCGAGCAGCTGCGGCGACAGCATAACGTAACGATCACGGCCGCCTTTACCCTGCTCGATACGGATGACCATGCGGCTGCTGTCGATATCGGCGATCTTGATGCCGGCCGCCTCGGAGGCGCGCAGCCCGGCCGCATACGCCGTGGTCAGCGCCGCACGGGCCTTCAGGCTCGGCACCGCCTCCAGGAAGCGTACAACCTCGTCGGCTCCCAGCACCACCGGCAGCTTGCGTCGCTCGCGGGCATGCGGGATCCGCTCCGGCAGGTCAGCCTGTCCGAGCGTCACGCCATACAGAAACCGAAGGGCGCATACGGTCTGATTAAGCGCCGGCCACGACATCCCGCCGGCGACGAGATGGACCTGGAAGGCACGGACGTCCTCTAAATCCAGCGTCTCGGGGGAGCGGCCAAAGAAACGGCCGAACTTCGCGACAGCATGCACGTAGGATCGCTGCGTTGCCGGCGACAGATTGCGGACCGTCATGTCATCGATCATGCGGCGGCGCAGTGGGCTCTTCTCGGTCATCGGGAGCTCCCGTTCCAGGGTTGGGTGCAGCACCCAAATCCTGGCAGACCAACGGCTCCCACTCGCCGCGATCGCCGACCGCCCTTGCCGCGTCAGCGGGTTAGTTCAATCGTGCACGTGAGTCGCTGATCAGGCGACTTGGTATTAGTTCCAGCGTTCCCGTTCTGTGCCGGGAAGCGTGCTTTCCTGCCCGTTCTATGGCGTGACCCCTAAAAGAACGCGCAGGCTGCGGCGGTGCCCATCCAGCCGCTGCACGAAGCGGGAGGTCTCTCCGGGCGGCAGCGCC
>DATJJM010000213.1:0-4000 GCA_035492535.1 Acetobacteraceae bacterium
CAGCACGCTGACGCAAGCGGCTCGCGAGCGTTGAGTGGGTGCGGCCGTGGCAGGTTACGCGGCCAGCGGCACACCTTCGTCCAGATACTGGGTGGCACCCGCTGTCGTTATCTCAATGTCCAGCGGGCCGCTGCACGCGCGGAATAGGTCGGCGGGCAGCCCCGAGTTGTCGTTCGTCCAACGTAACCGGCGCGAGTGAGCCACATGGCGGCTCGGGAGCGCGCCGCGGCATCCTTCCCTGTGAGCGCATTGCGCACGCGCGAGTTGAGGCGATGGTGGATGATGCTGGAGCGAGGACAGTGGCTAGGGGGCTGCTCGACGCCGAAGTGCCTGTCTCAATGCATGCATCAAGACAGGCACGAAGCGGAGGCAACTCGTGGCCGCGACTGGCGATGCCCGTCAGTCCGAACGCTCTGCCTCCACGACGCGTTGCGGCATCCAGAATTCCCGGATCGCCGCCACCATGGGCGGAATATCGTGATACGCCTCGCGCAGGAACTTCTCGGTCTCCGGCCCTTCGCGTGGCGGGCCCAGCATGGGATTGCCGGATGCGTCCGTGCAGTGCAGCAGGATCGGCAGCATCAGCCCGTGCTCGATGCGGCTGAGATCGAGCAGCGGCGCCCACTCCCTCCAGCGCAGGCGCATCGCATCGAGAAAGCCCATGCACCAGGGCCCGGCCAGCACGGTGCCGTCGGCCATCTTTTCGAAGATGGGCGCGTGCCGGTCCGGGGTGAGCGACAGCGTTTCGCTGATGACGTTGAAGCGGGCGATGACGGCATGGATGGCCGCCAGGCACATGCCGGCGGCGGTGCCGATGAAGCCGTGCGGACCGAGCAGGTCGACGAACCATTCATCCGGGGGGATCGAACGCGGGCCCACGACGATCGCGGTCAGGTATCCATCGAGCATCGAGACGCCATCGACCCTCGGCGGCGGTTCGAGCGCCTGGAGCCAGGACTGCAGCGCCTCCAGGCTCATGCTGTTGCCGGACGAGGCCACGAGTCGCCGCCGCGCGGCGTTCATGCCGGCGCCGTTGCCGTCTGGCGGGCGGCCTTCCAGTTCCATGGCAGCAGCTCGGCGAGCGCGTTCACCTTGGTGGCGCCGGTGACGATGCGTTCGAGCACGTCGGCGAGATAGGCTTGGGGATCGATGTCGTGGAGCTTCGCGCAGTTGATCAGCGAAGAGAGGATGGCCCAGCGTTCACCGCCCGCCGCCGAACCCGCGAACAACGCGTTGCGCCTGCCCAATGCAATGGCCCTTATCTGGCGCTCCACCGCGTTGGAGTCGACCTCGACACGTCCGTCGTCGAGGAACAATGTCAGGCCGTCCCAGTGACCGAGTGTGTAGCGGATCGATTCGGCAAGCTTGGACTTGACCGAGATCTCCTCAAGCCGCGCCATCAGCCAGGACTTGAGCTCGACCATCAGGGGCTTGGTCTCGCGCTGGCGCACCGCCTTGCGCATCTCGGGTTCTTTGCCGCGGATTCCGGCCTCGATCTCGTAAATGTCGGCAATCCGGCGCACCGCCTCGGTGGCCACTGGCTGATTGCCGCCTTTGTGCAGGTCGAAGAACCGCCGCCTTGCATGCGCCAGGCAATAGGCGAGCGTAATCGGACCAGCCTGGCGGCCAGGGCGGGTAAGCGCGTCGTAGCCGGCATAGGCGTCGACCTGCAGCACGCCGGTGAAGCCGTCGAGATGCTTGCTCACGTGCTGGCCCCGGCGGTCCTCGGCGAACAGATACACCACGGCCGGTGGCGTGCTCCCTTGCCAAGGCCGGTCGTCCACCGCGTAGCACCAGAGCCGCCCGATGCGGGTCCGCGTGCGGCTGCGGTCCAGTACCGGCAGCGGCGTGTCGTCGCAGAAGACCTTTGGGGAGGAGAGCACGGTCTCGGCCAGCAGGGCATGCAGCGGACGCAGCCACCAGGCAGCCCGCTCGATCCAATGCACCAGCGTCGAGCGGTCGATGGTGATGCCGGAGGAGGCCAGCATCTTGGTCTGCCGATGCAACGGGATATGCCAGGCGAACTTCGAGACCGCGACATGGGCCAGCAACGCCGTCGTCGGCAGCCCGTTGGCGACCGGACGCTCCGGCGCCGGCGCCTGCGCGACCACGCTCTCGCAGACGCGGCATCCGTAACGGGGCCGGTGGAAGCGTTTGACTCGCAGAACCGCCGGCACGTGGTCGAGCATCTCGCTGAGGTCTTCGCCGATCTTGTGCAGCGCGCCACGGCAGCATGGGCATTCTGTGGCGTCCGGTTCGAGAACGATGTCCTCGCGCGGCAAGTGAATGGGCAGGCTGCCGATGTTGCGCCGCGCGGGCCGGCGCGGCCGGCGGTCGTGGAGCGGCTTGGCTTCTGGCTTGGCCTGGGGCTCAACCGGAATGCCGGACAGGTCGCCGAGCTCGAGATCCATCTGCTGCAGTTCGGCCTCGGTGAACCGTTCCGATCTCGGTCCGTAGACGGCCCGGGTCAGCGTCGCGATCATCGCCAGCAGCCGCTCGATCTCCTCCTGCTGATCGACAATGATGTCTATCAGGACATCGGGGTCTCTTGGCAATGTCGCAACGTCCTGCGCCACGCCGCGAGTATGAATCGGCGATTCGCCGTTTCGCTAGTCGCCTCAAACAGACATTCCGATTTTTTCTTGTGCCGCGCCCGCGCGCGGGGACTCGCTTCCGCGAGTTCCCAACTGAGTCCAATCCATTCCGGTCAGAAGAAGCCGCAACTGCGAGGCGCTCAGCGTCACCGCCCCATCGCGGACGGGAGGCCACATGAACGCGCCGGATTCAAGGCGTTTGGCCAGGAGGCAAAGACCGGATCCGTCCCACATCAGAATCTTCAGGCGGTCCAATCGCTTCGAGCGGAAGATGAAGACGTCACCGGCAAACACATCCGCCGACAAAGCCTGGCCGACCAACGCAATCAGGCTGTCCATGCCTTTGCGAAAATCAATCGGCTGAGACGCAAGCATGATGCGCAGGCCCGGCCGCGCGGGAACGCCGAGAATCAACGCCGGCGCTCCAGGCCCGCTAGAACCGTCCGTAACGCTTCCAGGTCGACCGAACCACGCACGCGGACGTGCATGCCACCCGCCTCGATCTCGATCGTGCCCTTCTCCTGTCGTCCTGGCGACGATCTTTCCGAAGGCAAGGGCGCCGCAACGACCGGCTCGGCATCGCTCACCACGCTGGGAACAGGCTCCTCGACGCGGATTGGGATGAACGCGGCCGCTGCGTTCTCAACCGATCGCGCCGTGCGACGGCGCCACGTCTGCAGCAGGCCACGATTGACCCCGGATCGCCGCGCGAGTTCCGATACGTTGACGCCTGCGCGAAAGCTCTCTGCCACCAGCGACGCTTTCTCCTCCGCCGTCCAATGCCGGCGGCGCACCGTCCCGGTGATCATCTCAATCCGCCGATAGTCTCCGCTGCCGCGGCGAACAAGGCCCGTCGCTTCGTCCAAAATGCTGTCCATGTCCTCTCTCGTGCGACCTGCGTGCGCAGAGAGTCTGGCCAGCTACCCGGCGGACTTCCAGGTGGCGCACTCGCGCCGGTTACCTTCCTACGCTTTGGCTACGAAGCGCAACGGTCGGAATCGCGGGGACCGTCTTGGATCGAACTTCGCTGCCGCTGCCTCAGGATGCGGCGGCAAACTGGCTTGCGGCAGCCCGCTTCTCCGGGTGCCCGCCTCGACCTGAGTTGACCGCCCGGCCATGCTCCTCCATCTCCACGCTGACCGGAATAGCGTTCGCCTATGACAACGCGATCCTGTCAAGGAAGGTCAGTTACGCGGAGGGCCCATGATGCGCTGTCGCAGGCTAAAGGTGGCGCCTATCACCCTCCGCACAAAACACGCCCTGAAACATCACTGTGGCGACCGGCGGTGAGCGCGCACGTGACCTCTGCGGCCGCGGCTGCAGGTGTCATGCCGCGCGGCAGAATGGCGAGCTTCCTGGGCCTGTTCATTGTCCCCGGCATAGCGCAATCCGTCTTACTCACCGTG
>DATJJM010000214.1:0-3608 GCA_035492535.1 Acetobacteraceae bacterium
GGCCATTTTCTTTCGCATTTCTACTCGTTGTGCATGCCGCCGCTGTTCCTGGCATGGCAGTCGGCGTTCCATGTGACCTTCGCCGAGGTAGGCCTTGCCGTCGCCCTGATGTCGGGCGCCGCGGCCGTGTGCCAGACGCCGCTCGGCTTCCTGGTGGATCGTTACGGCGCGCGCCGCTTCCTGATCGGTGGCGCACTGCTGATGTCGCTCAGCATCATCGCCATGGGCTTCGCCACGAGCTTCTGGCAAGTCGTCGTGCTGGCCCTGCTGTCCGGCACCGGCAACTCGGTGTTCCACCCATGCGACTACGCGATTCTGAGCGGCTCGGTGGACAAGGACCGCATGGGTCGTGCCTTCGCCCTGCACACGTTCAGCGGAAATCTCGGGTTCGCCGCGGCACCTCCGGTCATGGCGGTGCTGATGGTCAGTTTCGGCTGGCGCGTCAGTCTCATGCTGGTGGGGCTGCTTGGCGTGCTGGTTGCCATCTCGATCATCCTGCAAAGCTCGATCCTGAACGATCAGGTGCGTCACGAGCCGACGCATGTCGGTCCGACTCTCTCCGGCCGCGACCTGCTGATGAGCCGCAGCATGCTGCTGTTCTTCGGCTTCTTCCTGTTCGGCTCGATGGCCGGCGCCGGTGTGCAGTCGTGGCTGATCACGGTGCTGCACACGCTCAAGGGCTTCACGCTGGAGATCGCGTCCGCCGCGCTCACCGGCTACATGGTGGGATCCACTCTCGGTGTTCTGGTGGGTGGCTGGTTCGCCGACGCGCATAAGCGCCACGTGCTGGCATTCGCCGTGATCCTCACGATCGCCTCGGCCGCGTTGATCGTCGCGGTGGACTGGCTACCCGTATCCGGCCTGGCAGCCATCGGCGTGATGTTCGCCTCGGGCCTCGCGCTGGGTGCCAGCCGCACGCCGCGTGACGTCATGCTGAAGGATGCTGCCCCGCCCGGCCAGATCGGCAAGGTGTTCGGCTTCGTCAGTGCCGGCCTGCCGCTTGGCGGCGCGCTGACGCCGGTGCCGTTCGGCTTCCTGATCGACCGAGGGCATCCGGAGCTGATACTGACCCTCGCCGCTGTTCTGCTGCTGGCGAGCCTCGCCTGTGTCGGCACCGCGCGTTCCACGGCACGTCCGAGTCCGGCAGCCGTCGCCGCGGAATAGCCCGCCCCCTACAGCCAGCTTATCGGCGCACCGGCAACCGACACCGCGATATCCTGTGTGACCGCCTGCGCGACGAAGGCGGTGAACACGTCCTGAAGCTGAGCTTCCTCGACATAGGCCACCGTGATGTGGTTGCTCTGATGGCCCGCCATCAGATCGGCTCGGTGCACGCCATCGAGCACCACGTTCATCAATGGCCATTCATAGGTCGTGGCGCGCCGGCGTCGTTCGAACTCGTCTGCCGGCAATTCGACGGCGCGGCCGGTGCCAGTGTGCATGAATACCTGCGTGCCGACATAGTGGGCACGCGCCCAGATGAAGCAGCCCGCCTTGCACTGGCCCGCGATCGTGGCGCCGCCATGTGGAAAGTACATCGGTGGCTGGCGATAACCGGTGGCGCCGGCAATCCCGCCCTTCAGGTGTCCGAACGGCACGGCACCGGAGATTTCCAGGTCCCAGTAGAATGTGCCCTGATACTCGCTGCCCCAACGGATGTCGTGCAGCGTGGTCTCCGACGGCAGGCCAAGCGAATCCAACAGCCGCCACAACATCGTTTGCGGGATGCCGCTCCCCATATCGACTTCATTGACGCACGGGATCGGCTCGCCCGGCCGGATGATCGCGCCGGCCTCGTCCGGGATCGGGAAGCGCTCCGCCGAACCGATCGCGCCTTCGGCAAAGTCAGAGGCCGCACAGGACTGCGCCAGCCCTTGCTGGTGTTGCACACCGACAGGAGACAGGCCGAAGCGCTGCGCGAAGCGGGCGAGCGCGATCAGCATCGCGCATTGCTCCAGCACCTGATCGCGCGTCAGCTCGGTCGCTGGATCCCTGCCGAACGCGAACCGCATGCCACGCGCTTCGTACCAGCCCAGGCACGCCTCGCGCAGTTCGCGCGGCACCTTTGCCATCTCCGCCAGCAGCGCTGATTGCGACAGGCCCTCGAGCGGCATGCCGATATCCACCAGTGCCTGCTGCGGAAACACGCCATTGATCATGCCCATGCAGAACGTGTCGAACAGGCCCATGATCTCCTTGTGTCGCAGCACATGTTCTCCGACACGTTTCCCCAGCAAGCCTGCCGCCGAGTGCATCACCGGATGATCAGCCGTGATGGAAGTAAGGTAACCGGTGTCATGCTCGATGAAACCGCCGGTCAGCCATTCGCCCAGGCCGCGCAGAAAGAACGCATCGTCGAAATTCTCCGACCACAGGCGGGAACAGTGCTTGCCCAGGCTCGTCAGCGTGCCGGCCATGTTCAGCATCCCGACGAGGCCCGGCCACGTGCCGTCGAAGTTCGCCAGGAGCAGGAGCGGGCCGCGATGGTGCACAAGGCTCGACGCCAGGTGGTGCGAGTATTGCCACGCGGTCAGCAGTACAATGATCGGCGCATGCGGATCGATGTGCTCGAACAGATCGCTGCCTTCGCGCTGGCTGCTGATGAAGCCGTGACCTTTGTCCGCTTTGAGTGGATGAGCACGCTTCACGCTGGTGTCGAACCGGTCGCGCAACACCTCTTGCAACTTGCGTTCGAATCTCTCCTGCACGGGCCAACAGACGACGTTGGCCGACTCGCGCAGGTCGGCGTTTGTCACCAGCAGGACCTCATTGGCTCCAACACCGATCAGCGGCGCCGCTTCAGCAAGTTTGAGCGAGAGCATGGGAGTCACCTCATCATCTGTCGGGTGCGGCACCACTCGTCGTAAAGCGACAGGTAAACGGCATATTTCGCATCGTGGAACGCACGCCGGCTCGAACAGCCCGGCGCGCACATTGCCCGAGCCGACATCCACGCCGAGAAAGCACCGCTCGCTCATGTCAGCTCTTCACCCCGCCAGCCGTCAGTCCGGCGACGACTCCTTCTGCATGAACAGCGTCAGCAGCAGGACGGGCGCCGTGACAACGAGTGTCGCCGCCAACGGCCCCCATGAGATCTGTTCAAATGTCAGCACATTATAGACGGCAACAGGTAACGTGCGTGTGGTGCGCCCCGCCAGGATGACACCAAATATGAAGTTGTTCCAACTGAAGATGAACGAGAGGATGGTGGCGACCATGATCCCCGGCCCTGCCAATGGCACCGAGACGTGGCGGAACGCCTGCCAGATCGTCGCCCCATCGACCAGCGCCGATTCTTCCAGCGCCACCGGGAGTCCCTCGAAGTATCCGATCATCACCCAGACCACGATCGGCACAGTGATCACGAGGTGGGTAATGATCAACGGTCCAAGTGTTCCCAGCATGCCGAGCCACTGGAACATGAGGAACAGCGGAATAAGGTAGGACAGGCCGGGCGTAACGCGCGCCACCAGAATCAAGATCGCGGCCTTCACTGCCTGTGTCTTGGCGATGCCATACGCAGCCGGCACCCCGAACAGCAGCGCAAGCCCGGTCGCCGAGAACGATACGATGATCGAGTTGATCGTATAGCTAAGGAAGTCGTTCTT
>DATJJM010000215.1:0-3563 GCA_035492535.1 Acetobacteraceae bacterium
TATTCTGAACGTTACTATTGATGGGCTGGCAGATTATAAAAGTCGCAGACTGGCGAAATGTCTTGTCAAAGCACTTTTGGCGAAAGATCATTGGACGCGGAGAACACCAAGAAATACGCCACGGTGTGAATGCTACATCAACGCGAAGTCCGCGTCGTCATAGGGGAACGGCCATGCCGGCACGTATCGTAGTCGCCAATAGCGATCCGGATTTTCTGAGCGATACAGTTGGTGTGGGGCCGCGCTCAATCGATGTGCATCAGCTGCGCGTCTACTCGCTCAGCAACATCCCGCATCCCTTCCCGCGAAGCGGATTCGTTCCACGGTCAGATTCGGAATAAGGCGGCTGTTCAGCATAGCGCCCCTCGAAGTCGCCGAGCCGCCCTCGGGGATTCGCCGAGAGCAGACCTAGTCGCAGCTCCCATCAATGACGCAGTTGGGTGGTATCCTGCCTGTCTGCTGTCGGCGCGGGATGTTCCGCAAGCTGACCTTTGGCTCTGGGGCGAGCCGACGCCCGGCAGTACTTTGCGATCCAGTTCCCGAGCATTCGAACGGCTCGGTGCCGTGCCCAGCGCGAGCGGGGTTCCTGCTGGACGACGGCACCTCGCGTTTGGGCTTCATCATCGAACTTTGGCGCGTGGAAGGCATGGAGAAGATCGCCCACCACGGTGGGTGGCGCGCCTACGTGGCGTTTAAGGGGATCTCCCGGAAAAACCGACTAAGCAACGCGTGCCTGACCTCTCAGCAAGGCGACCTGGTTTCGAGGAATTCCACATCCTGCGAAACCAAGAGGGCTAATGCAACGTTAGCGTTCAACGATTCGCGGTAGTACGATCGACCGTGTTGGCGATCTCGATGAGGTGGTTCGCCAGCAGATCCGGAGCTGACGACGGCAGCACGTGGTCGCAATTGATGCTGAAGACAGGATCGCAAGGCAACTGGGCCTGCATCGAGCGCTGGAGCGACAGGGGCAGGACCTGATCCTCAGTCGCTTCGATGTAGGCTCTTGGCACGGAGCCGAAGCGCTCTTCCGTGACAGCGATTGGCGTGGTGATCGTCGCGAGGGGTTCGAGGCATTGGTTGGCGCGCGCAACTTCGATCCAGCGTGCCGGCGTCTTGCTGTAGATCTTTTCCCCCGGGAGAACATTGGTCAAGCCCGTCTGGTCCACGGTGAATATTGGTGCGGCATCTGGGTGCACGCTCTGAATTGTGCCCCCCAGCGAGGCTCCATTGGGAAGCAGGAAGGCAGCGGCATAGACTAGGTAACCGATACGTTCCGGGACTCTCTCGCCATGATGCAGGCATCGCGTCATCAGCCGGCGAACAGAGGGCTTTCGGGAAGGCGGGCACCGCCGTCGACGACAATGGTTTCACCTGTGATGTAGCTCGAGTCGTCGCTCGCGAGGAACACCATCGGGCCGGCAATTTCCTCCGGGCGACCGAGACGTCGGGCCGGGATGAAATGGGCAATCCGGTCAGCGCCGAAGCGGGTCTTGAGACCCGACAGGCCGGGTGTATCGATGTAGCCGGGTTCAATGGCGTTCACAGTGATGTTGTCGGCAGCCAGTTCGATGGCCGCGGTATGGACAAAACCGGTGACTGCGGCTTTCGACGTGGCATAGGCACCCGAACCTGGCATCGAGACTTTCGGGCCGGTGACAGACGAGGTGATGATGATGCGTCCACCACCGCACCTGCGCATGTGCGGCAGCGATGCCTGGGTTAGCGTGAAGCAGGCTTTCACGTTGACATTGAACAGCCGATCGAGGGTTGCGTGATCCATGTCCTCGATGGAGCAGCGGCCGAAGGCCGCGGCGTTGTGCACCATGATGTCGAGCCGTCCGCATGCGGCCGCGGCCTCGTCGACCATGGTGCGGCTGGCGTCATGATCGGCGATATCGACCTGCCGGAAGATTGCCTTGCCGCCTTCCGCCTCGATCTGGCGCAAGGTTTCCTCGCCATGCTCCGCCGTGCGCGTGGCGATGACGACGACTGCACCTTCGCGTGCGAACGCTATCGCTATGGCACGGCCGATGCCCTGGCCGGATCCAGTGACGATGGCGACTTTGCCACTGAGGCGGGTGCCCATGGGAAACGTCCTTGCTGGTCAGGCGGCGACTTCGGCGATGCCGCCGCTCGCATCGAAGCCCTGGTTGGAACGGAGCAGTTGTCGTGAATAGGGATCGGTGACACTGCCCTCGGCGAGCGCACTGGCCGTTGTCATCTCGAGCAGCCTTCCGCTGTGCATGACGCCGATGCGATCGCAGATATGCGCGACGACAGCGAGGTCATGGCTGACCATCAGTATCGTCAGGCCGTGGTCCCGACGCAGCCGGGTCAGCAGGTTGAGAATCTCAGCCTGTACCGAGACGTCGAGCGCCGAGGTGGGTTCGTCGAGCAGCAGGATCTTGGGCTGCAGGATGAGCGCACGGGCGATGGCCACACGCTGGCGCTGGCCGCCGCTGAGTTGGTGCGGGTAGCGGTAGCGGTGCTCGCGGCCGAGCCCGACCTCGGTGAGCGCTGCCATGATGCGGCTCTCGGCATCGCCCAGCCGGTGGATCGCAATGGGAGCGCTAAGTGCCTGGTCGACCGTCTGGTTGGGATGCAGCGATCCATACGGGTCTTGGAACACCATCTGAATGATCTTCCGCGATTCACGCGGACGGCGATTGGGCAACGCACGACCGTCGATCACCACGCTTCCCACAGCGTGCGGGATCAGCCCGGCGACGGCGCGCAGCACGGTGGACTTGCCGGAACCGGATTCGCCCACCAGGCCCAGTGCATCGCCGGATGCCACGCGAAATGACACGTCGCGCGCAGCGCCCACCGCCATCGTGCCGGTGCCGTAGGTGACCGAGATGCGGTCGAGCTCAATCAAGCATCGGCTCCCACGACGGCGGGCAGGTCGACCAGCCACGCGGGATCGCGCTGCAACTGCGGCAGGTCGGCACGGCGGTGGCCGAGTTCGGGGAGGGCGGCGAGCAGACCTCTGGTATAAGGATGGCGTGCTTCCTGCAGCTTGCCGGTATCGCAGACCTCGACAATCTGGCCCGCGTACATCACCAGCACCCGATCACAGAACGATGCGACGAGATGCAGATTGTGGCTGATCAAGATCAGGCCCATGCCGCGGTTTTTCACCATCTCGTCGATGACGGCGAGTACCTGCTGCTGGACCGAGACGTCGAGCGCCGAAGTGGGTTCGTCGGCGATCAGGATGTCGGGGCCAGCGATGAGCATCATCGCGATCATGATGCGCTGGCCCATGCCGCCCGACACCTGATGCGGGTACTGGTGGTAGACCCGTGCGGGGTCCCGGATGTGCACGGCCTCCAGCATGTCCAGCGCAGCAGCGCGGGCGGCCTGCTTGCTGCTGCCGAAATGCGTGCGGTGTGTCTCGGCAATCTGCTTGCCCACCGTCATCACCGGATCAAGCGAATATCGCGGGTCCTGCAGCACCATGGCGATACGCTTGCCGCGTAGGCGGCGAAACCCGGTCTCATCCAGGCGGGTCAGGTCGGTTTCGCCGAGGCGCATCACGTCTGCCGCGACGCGGCCCG
>DATJJM010000216.1:0-7832 GCA_035492535.1 Acetobacteraceae bacterium
GATTGTGCACTTCTGGTGCGGCTGCATGAGTCCGGTGATGCGCATGCGGCCGCTGCGGATCTGCATGCCGGCCTCGTTGCTCTTCTGGCTGCGGAGCACCTGGCGTCCGCCGGCAACGACGATGTCCAGCGTGTCTGGATCAATGATGCGCAACTGGGCGCGGCCGTGATCGATCGGTGGCACCGGACGTAGCCAATGTACCTGCAACTGAGTGCCGTCCAGGGTTCCAGTGGCCCGCGTCAGCACGACATTCGCCAGATCCGGCGATGCCTCGATGCCGAATTCGACGTGGCCGTCGCGAGCCGTGCCCGCTGTGATGTTCTCCAGCAACCACTCGCGCGCATTGCCGCCAACCCCTTGCGGCCAGAAGGCTGGTAGGTCGGCGAACTCGACCTGATCCAGAGTCGCCGAGAACGCGGCACTGATCCGATCCGGACTGCGCTGCACGGTGCCGTGCGTTTCGAGATGCGTCTTCGGCGCGGCGGCGCGGCCCGGCAGCGTCACGCGAAACGTTTGGACTGTCACCGTGTCCGGCGTGGCAGAGCCAACCAGGACCGCATCGGACAACAGCACCTTACCTTTGCCGATCGCAGCACTCCCTGCGGCAGCGTGCAGATCGAATTGCAGGTGGCGAAGGCCAAGATGCCCGTCGAGATCCAGCGACGCCTGGCCACTCACCGGTGCATCCAGTGCCGACAATGCGGAAAGCGACGGAGATGAGCGCGCCAGGGCACTCGGTGTGAACGGCGTCATGCGCGCGCGCAGATGTGTCCCGGCACCGCCCGGAGACAGGGTCGCGGCGAGACTAAGGTGCGTCCGCTGATCCCCGAGCGCGAGACTGAGTTCCGCGGTGCCTTCGAGGCCGCCGGTCGGATGCCGCACCAGATCGATCTCGGCCTGCGGCGCACGCCACGTCACACCTAATGCCCGATCGATCACGGTAACTCGCGCGTCCCGCACGCGGACCTCGCGAAGCTGTCCCATGAGCGTGTTCGTGAGGTCACGATCGGTGCGGGCGGGCTGCGCGAGTTCGGACAGGAGGTCCGCCATGGGCGTGGCGTCCGGCGATGGATTGGGATCGGGTTCGGTCAGATCGCCCATATCGATGTTCAGCGTCCCATCGGCCGCCCGAACGATGGTCAATCGCGCGTCGTCGACCTCCACCGTGCGGATCGCGAGCCGTCCGAGCAGCAACTCGAATAGCGACACCGATACGTCAGCGCGCGGCACCGACATCCGGCGGACCCCTGCCTGATCGGTGAGAAGAACATTGCTGACCCTCAGTTCGAGCGATCGCTCGACGCCGCGCCGAAAGCCCTCCCAGGCCAGTGCGACGCCTCCAATGGACAGCCTCGTCGGGCCACCGTTGCTATTGACCGCCGCCTCCAGCCGTTCGGTGAGCCAGGGCAGGTCCCACGGCGCTTGTGACAATCGCCAGGCAGCGGCCCCCAGGCCAACGCTGACCAGCACAGCCGCCGTGATCGCGACCGTGCAGACCTTGTGCAGTGCCTTCGCACAGCCAAACGCGACTTGACCGGTCAGACGCCTCACGCCCAGTTTTCCTGGACATGGCTCGCGCATCGTTCCGACTGCCATCGCATTGGCCGAGTCCCTACGACAGCGGCGCTGCGGATCGGCTGGCCGACCGCTTCGCCGAACTCGGCCGCGCTGAGGCTCGGCTGGCGGAGCGTCCATCGGTTGCGGCAATGTTGCGTTCGTTGGGTGGCAACAGTCCGTTCCTGGCCGATCTGGCCGTTCGTGAATCGGCAAGCGTTCGAGCGCTTGTCAGTACTGGTCCGGACGCGGTGGCGCAGGCCGTGTTCACGGAGCTGGCCGGATTGTCGCCGGCACTTCGCCGCGACCGCGTTGCCGCCGCGCTGCGCCGAGCCAAACGGATCGTCGCGCTGACCACAGCGATCGCGGACATCGGCGAAATCTGGCCGCTGGAACGCGTCACCGCCACGCTGAGCGAATTGGCCGAGGCGGCTTTGTCGCTCGCGATCGCCCATTTGATGCGGACCGCCCACGATTCGGGCGAGCTCCGCCTGCCCGACCCATCGGACCCGGCGCGTGGCTGCGGGTTTACGGTGCTTGGCATGGGCAAGCTTGGCGCCCGCGAACTGAATTACTCGTCCGATGTGGACCTCGTGCTGCTCTACGATCCCGCGGCGCCAATATACACGGATGCAACCGAGGGCCATGGGCTTGGGGGGTTCACATCGCGGGTGGCGCGTGGCCTGGTCGCGCTGATGGAGGCGCGCGACCCCGACGGCTACGTCTTCCGCACCGATCTTCGGCTACGCCCTGATCCGTCGGTGACGCCGCCAGCGGTCGCGATCCCCGCCGCCATCATTTACTACGAGAGCATGGGACAGAACTGGGAACGCGCCGCCATGATCAAGGCGCGCCCGGTGGCGGGTGATCTGGCGCTGGGGGCATCATTCCTGGAGGCAATTCGTCCCTTCGTCTGGCGTCGCGGACTGGATTTCGCGGCCGTCGCCGATATCCACGCCATGAAGCGGCGCATCGATCATCACAAGGGCGGTGCGCTGGCCGATCAGGCGGACCCTGTGGCGCGTGTCGCCGGTCACAATGTCAAGCTTGGCGAAGGTGGCATTCGCGAGATCGAGTTTCTGGCGCAGACGCTGCAACTTGTCTGGGGCGGCCGCGATCCGGGTCTGCGAGAACCGACGACGCTCGGCGCTCTGCGCCTGCTGATGCGCGCTGGTCATGTGCCACGCGAGGCGGCGCGCGAATTGGCGTCGGCTTACCAATTCCTGCGCCGGGTCGAGCACCGCTTGCAGATGACAGCCGATCGTCAGGTCCACGAACTGCCGCAGAAGCCGGCGGATGTGGCTCGCTTCGCCGCCTTCATGGGCTACCCGAGCGCGGAGGCCTTCGCCACCGAGCTGCTTGGTCATCTCGACCAGGTGCGTGCGCGCTACGACGATGTGTTCGAGCTGGTGCCGGAATTGCTGTCGCCTTCTGAATCCGGGCTGGAGCTGGATTTCTCCGGCGTCGCGGAAGCGCCGGAAGCGACGGCGGCAGCCCTCCAGACGCTGGGCTTCGGAAACCCTCAGCGCATCGTCACGGCGGTGCGCGGCTGGCAGGCGGGCCACGTGCGAGCGTTGCGCTCACACAGGGCCAGGGACTTGCTGGCGCAGTTGCTGCCACGGATTCTTGCTGCCCTGGCACGCCAATCGCAACCTGACACCGTATTCAACCGATTTGACGCCTTCCTGGTCCGGCAACCAGCCGGCGTACAGCTTTTGTCACTGTTCCAGCGCAATCCGTCCTTGCTGGACCGCATTGCCGCCGTATTGGGCGCGGCCCCGTCGCTGGCGGATCATCTCGCCAGCCAGCCGGCCGCGCTGGATGGGCTGCTGTCCCCGGAAGAACACGCGTCCCCGGCGCGATTGCTTCACGCGCGGCTGAAGGACGCCAGACTTCTGGAAGATGTCATTGAGATCATCCGCCGGACTGTCCGAGAGGAGGATTTCTCCATCGCCGTTGCAACGCTGGAGGGCCGGATCGATACAGATGCAGCAGGGCTGCGACGCTCGGCACTGGCCGATGCGGCTTTGCACGCGTTGCTGGCGCCGGTGCTGGCGGATTTCGCCTCACGCTTCGGTCGGGTTCGGGGCGGTGCGTTCGCTGTCGTGGCCATGGGCAAAGCGGGCGGAAACGAGATGATGGCGGGGTCGGACCTCGACCTGATGCTGGTCTACGATCGTCCCGAGAGTGTCATGGAAAGCCGCGGTGCTCGCAGTATGCCGGTGAGCGAGTGGTTCGTCCGCGCCGCCCATTCCTACGTGGCCGCGGTGACGTCTCGGGGAGTGGACGGCCAGTTGTACGAGGTTGACATGCGGTTGCGGCCGTCCGGCAATAAAGGCCCTTTCGCCGTCTCACTGGAATCGTTCCGGCGATACCATGCGGAGTCCGCCTGGACATGGGAACGCATGGCGCTCACGCGGGCGCGCGTCGTTGCCGGCCCACCCGCGCTGCGCGAGCGGATCGAGGCTGCGATTGCCGAAGCCCTGGCGCACGCGGGTGACGCCGCCCGGACCCGCGCCGATGCGGCCGCGATGCGTGCACGCATGCTGCGCGACCTGCCACCCGAAGGGCCGTGGGACGTGAAGCTGCGCCCCGGCGGCCAGATCGAAGTGGAATTCATTGCGCAGGTGCTGCAGCTTATCCACGCGCGCGACCTGCCGAATCTATGTTCGCCGACCACGCGGATCGCGCTCAGCCGGTTGGCGAACGCCGGGGTGCTGCCCTCGGACGACGCGGCGTTGCTGACCCACGCCGACCACATGTGGCGGACCGTGCAGGGCATGCTGCGCGTCACATTGGGACGTGGCGCGCACAAGGAACTGCCGGACACCTCGGCGCAGGCGCTGTTGCGCGCAGTTGGCGACACGGTTGACTTGCCGGCGTTGCGCGCCACGCTGGACAACCTGGCGCGGCAGGTCCGCGCTGCATTCGTTCGACATGTAGGAGAGTTACCGTCATGAGCGTGCAGGAAGGCGATGCCGCACCCGACTTCGAGATGCCTGCGAGCGGTGGACGCTCCGTCAGCAAGCAGGCGCTGAAGGGCAAACCGTTCGTGCTGTATTTCTACCCGAAGGCCGATACACCTGGTTGCACGAAGGAGGCCTGCGCGTTCCAGGAAGCGCTGCCGCAACTCGGCCATATAGGCATCGACGTGATCGGGGTGTCACCGGACAAGATGAAGCCGATCGAGAAGTTCGCCGAGAAATACCAGCTGAGCTTTCCGCTGGCGTCCGATGAAGGGCACGCGGTGGCGGAGAAGTACGGCACATGGGTCGAGAAGTCGATGTATGGACGCAAGTATATGGGGATGGAGCGAAGCACGTTCCTGATCGACAGGGCAGGGAAGGTGGCCAAGGTCTGGCGGAAGGTCAGTGTCACCGGGCATGCGGCGGTGGTGCTGGCGGCGGCGCAGGCGCTGAAATAGCGGGATCCGGTTGACGGCGAGCTGTGATCTCCCTCCGCCTCGCCAAGATCGTCATGGTCGTATCCATGGCCGCCTTTGCCGACCTGGTTGCCATCGACAACGTTATCGACTACGGCACCAACTTCAGCTTCGTGGAGCACGTGCTGAGCATGGACACGACATTCACCACCAATACGCTGCGCTGGCGCGCGATCACCGAACCGGTGCTCTGGCATGCCGCCTACTGGGTGGTCATCGTTGGCGAGGCGCTGGCTGGCGCCGCCTACACCACTGGCGCCTTCATGCTGACCCGCGCATTGCGTGCCAGCGGCGAGGCCTTCAACCATTCGAAGCACTTTGTCTACCTCGCGACGGCACTCGGCTTCCTGGTCTGGTTCTTTGGTTTCATGGTGGTGGGCGGCGAGTGGTTCTCGATGTGGCAGTCAACGCAATGGAACGGCCAGCAGGCGGCCTTCCGCTTCTATGTCGCAGTGCTCGGCGTCGGCATCTTCATCGCGCTGCAGGATCGCGATCTGCCGCGCCAGAGCTCCGGGGCAAGGCAACGGTAAAGATCGTGCCGCCCGCCGGATTCGCGGCTGCGGTGATCCGACCTTCATGGGCCTCGACGATCTCGCGGCAGATCGACAGTCCCAGTCCGAGACCGGACGCCTTGGTGGTGACGAACGCCTGAAACAGCCGCTCGGCCACGTCCGAGGAAAGTCCCGGTCCGGTATCGCTGACTATGATCTCCACCATTCCGTGGTCTGGCCGCGTCGCGACCGTGAGTTCGCGCGGCTCTCGTTCCTGCATCGCCTCCAAGGCGTTGCGCACCAGATTGATCACGACCTGGCCGATCTGGACCCGGTCGATCGGTGCAAGGCCAACCGCCGGATCCAAGCGTAACTCGGTTCGGACATTCTGATGCCGCATGCCGATCAACCCCAGCTCCACAGCCTCGCTGACGGTTGCATTCACATCCTCCAGATGCCGGGTCGCCGCACGCTTCGCCACGTGGTCGCGTAATCGGCGTATCACGTCGCCAGCACGGCCAGCCTGTGCCCTGATCCGTTCGACGATGTCATGCGCTCGCGCCTGATCAGCGTTGCCTGTCGCGAGCATGCGTCCCAGCGCGCCGGCGTAGTTGGATACCGCCGTCAGAGGCTGATTGAGTTCGTGGGCAATCGCCGATGCCATCTGGCCCATCGTGGACAATCGGGACACATGCACCAGCTCCGCCTGGAGTTCTTCGATGCGGGATTGATTTCTCCGCTCCGAGGTGACGTCGCGCACGATCTTCGAAGCGCCGATGATTTGGCCAGATGGGTTGCGGATCGGCGAGATCGTCAGCGTCACCGCGATTTCGCTGCCGTCCTTGCGCAATCGGGTCGTCTCATAATGACTGATCCGCTCGCCGCTCCTGAGGCGTTCCAGGATCATGGCCTCTTCGTGCAGAAGGTAGGACGGATGCAGCAGTGTGACTGGCTGTCCGATGATTTCCTCGCTGCGGTAGCCAAAGATTGCCGCGGCCGCGCGATTCCAGCTCGTGACGACGCCCTCGAGAGTTTTGCCGATGATGGCGTCATCGGAGGACTCGACAATGCTCGCCAGGTAGAGCCGCGCCTCCCGGCCACGCCGTTCCTCGGTGATATCGTTGTTCGCTTCGGTCACCAACGGCGTATCACCGCGCAGCAGCGACTGGTGGCTGATGACGACAACCTCCCGTCCATCCCGCCTGCGATGGTGTAGTTCGCCGGTCCATTGCTCTCGTTCGAGCAGTTCGTGCTCGATCGTGTGCAGTGATAAGGGAAATTCAGTGCGCAGCAGATTGTGCGACACCCGTCCGACAGCCTCGGCGGCGGTGTAGCCGTACAATCGTTCCATGCCGCTGGACCAGAAGCGGATCTCGCCGCTGAGGTCCCGCGTCATCACCTGGGCTTGGCCCAACCGGGCCGTCTGCGCCTCCAGGGCCGCGAGGCGCTGCCGCAGCACTGCAATCTCGCTATCCGTCTCCTCCGGTCCGCTCATGGCGGCTATAGGATATCACACCTGCTTGGGCACCAGGTTAAGGCCGTCTCTTTGCGTGTCGCAATCAGTCTGCCTAGGTTGCCCTCGACAGTCCGGGAGGATTCGAGAGATGGCCGAGGACTTGCCCCCACGGGAGGCAATGGAGTTCGACGTGGTAGTCGTGGGCGGCGGTCCATCCGGCCTCGCCGCTGCGATCCGGTTGAAGCAGCTGATGCCGGATGCCGCGATCTGTCTCGTGGAGAAGGGTAGCGAGGTCGGCGCGCACATTCTTTCCGGAGCTTGTCTCGAGCCGCGCGCGCTCAACGAGCTGATACCCGACTGGCAGGAAAAGGGCGCGCCGCTCGACACGCCGGCGACAGACGACCGCTTCCTGTTTCTGACGGCGACGCGCGCCTACCGCCTGCCGACTCCGCCACAGATGCACAACCACGGTAACTACATCGTCTCGCTCGGGAATGTGTGCCGCTGGCTTGCGACCCAGGCCGAGGAACTCGGCGTGGAGATCTATCCCGGCTTCGCGGCCGCCGAACTGCTCGAGGAAGACGGCCGCATCGTCGGCATCGCGACGGGCGACATGGGCATCGGTAAGGATGGCCAGGCCACTGAGACTTTCCAGCGTGGCATGGAACTGCGTGCGCGCTACACGCTGTTCGCCGAGGGGTGCCGCGGTTCGCTCTCCAAGCAGCTCATCCACAAATTCAGCCTGCGAGACCATTGCGATCCGCAGACCTACGCCATCGGCATCAAGGAGTTGTGGGAGGTCCCACCCGCCAATCACAAGCCCGGGCTGGTGGAACACACCATCGGCTGGCCGCTCGACAAGGGTACCTATGGCGGCTCGTTCCTTTAT
>DATJJM010000217.1:0-6259 GCA_035492535.1 Acetobacteraceae bacterium
GTTGGTCGTATCACCACGTGCACGGGCGAGGAAGTTCCGATCGAGGCGGCCATCCGACGTCATGTGGCCGATCACCGGCTCGATAGCGCTGCGCCGTCGCAGCTCACGGCGGATCGTTGGCGTCACGCCGCGACGCTGGCCGGAGATGAAGACCCGTCGCTTGTCGAGACCGTGTCCGCGGTAACCACGATCGACGTAGGCTCTTGCGACGGCAACGCCGGTCATGTACTCGATCTACAATACTGCCGCCTCCACAGGAGTCCGTCGTTCATCAACAACTACAAATTCTTCAAGGGCAACTATAGCTAGTAGAGATGGCAGGCGACGGCGTGGTCGGAGGTGATCTGCCTGTTCGTCGGTACTTCCTTGCTGCAGCGCGGCATGGCCCGCGGGCAGCGAGTGTGAAAGCGGCAGCCGGGCGGCGGCTCAAGCGCGCTTGGGATTTCGCCTGACAGGGCAAGTCTCTCGCGCTTGTCGTCCGGGTGCGAAGGCAGGGCGGCGGTGAGGAGTGCCTGGGTATACGGATGCAGGGGATGTTCGCAGAGGTCGATGCTGTCAGCAATTTCGACAAGCTGGCCAAGATACATCACCGCGATGCGGTGACTGATATACGCCACGGTAGCCAGATCATGTCCGATGAAGAGGTAGCTGACGCCCAGCTTCGCCTGCAACTGCACAAGCTGATTCATGATCTGTGCCCGGATTGATACATCAAGGGCGGAGACAGCCTCGTCCAGCACGATCAGGCGCGTATCGGTTGCCAACGCCCGTGCGATGGCAATGCGCTGGCGCTGTCCGCCGCTGAACTCGTGCGGGAATAGCTGCGCAAGGTCGGGTTCGAGGCCGACAAGTTCCAGTACTGCCGCCACGCGCTCCTGCCTCGCCTGACGCGAAAGATCAGTGTGGATCTCCAATGGCTCCGCGATGATGTCGCCCACGCGCATTCGCGGACTGAGAGAACTGTATGGATCCTGGAACACGACCTGCACTGAACGGCGATAGCGCATCAGTTCTCGCCCCTTTAGGGACAGGACGTCGTCGCCGTCGAAAATAATGCTGCCAGCTGTGGGTTTCTCCTGCAGGAGGATCAGCTTTGCCGTAGTTGTTTTGCCGCAACCCGACTCACCGATCAGGCCGAGTGTCTCTCCCGGGTGGATGGCAAAGTCGATGGTTTCCACCGCCTTCACCCAGGCCGGCTTACGATGCAGAAGGTTCCCCGTGCTGACGGGGAAGTATTTCTGCAGGCCACGAACCTCAAGCACTGGCTCGGTCATATGCTTCCTGCATCGCTTGAGCCGCGCACCAGCAGTGGGCCGTCCATTCGGGACCGAACCGCGTCTCTTGCGGTTCATGTTCCGTGCACAGCGGAATGGCATCCCTACAACGCGGATGGAAAGCACACCCCGTTGGCAAGCGCGCGAGGTTCGGCGGCTGTCCTGGAATGGCATAGAGAGGCGCTTTGCTGCCTAGCTTCGGCAGAGAACTCAGCAAAGCCTTGGTGTACGGATGCTTCGGCGCATCGAACAGATTTCGTACTGACGCCTGCTCGACGATTTTGCCGGCGTACATCACCGCCATCTTGTCGCACATCTTGGCCACGATACCGAGATTGTGGGTGACGAAGATGATGGCGACGCCGGTGTCTTCCTGAAGATCCTTCAGCAGATCGAGGTATTGCGCTTGGATGGTCACGTCGAGGTTCGTCGTCGGTTCGTCAGCGATGATAAGTTTTGGCCCGCCGGCAAGCGCGATTGCGCCGACGATGCGCTGGCGCATGCCACCGCTCATCTGATGCGGATAGTCGCGCATGCGCATGGTGGGCGATGGAATACGCACTGAACGCAACAGATCCTGGACGCGCTGGCGCAAAGAGCGGCCTCGGATGTTCTGATGGTAGTACGCCGGCTCCCCGACCTGCATGTAGATACTGAACAGCGGGTTCAACGATGCCATGGGATCCTGCAGAATCATGGCGATCGAACGGCCACGGATGTGGCGCATTTCTCGTTGCGTCTTTTTGGTCAAGTCTTCGCCGGCGAACATGATGCGGCCGCCAGCTATTCGGGCTGCCGGTGGCAGCAGGCTGACGATGGACAGGCATGTGGTTGTTTTGCCGCAGCCCGATTCGCCGATCAGACCGAGCGTCTCGCCTTCGTCCAGGGTGAAACTGACGTCGTCGACGGCCTTGACGACGCGGGTTCCTCCGAACGACGTGAAGTGAGTCCGGAGTTCCGATACTTCGAGTAATGGTGGCATTCACTGCGCCTAAAGATTGCGTTGTTGCGGGTCGAGGCGGATACGTAACCAGTCGCCTAGCAACTGCGTGGCCAACACGACCAGCAATATGCCGAGCCCTGGAAAGATCGTGAGCCACCAATCACCGACCATCAGCATGGAGCGGCCGTCGGCCAGCATCGAACCCCACGCCGGCTGTGGGGGTGGAACACCAACGCCGAGAAAACTAAGCGATGCCTCGGCGATGATAACCACGCCGATGGTCAGGCTGGCCAATACCATCGTGGAGTTCATCACGTTCGGCAGTATGTGGCGGATGATGATGCGTGTGCGGCTTGCCCCGGCGATTTCCGCGAGCTTGACGAAATCTCGCTCGCGCAGGCTCAGTACTTCACCGCGGATGACGCGGGCGTAGCGGGTCCAGTAAACCGCGCCGAGTATGATAACGATGTTCCACATGCTGGGCCCGACCATAGTTGCCAGGAAGATGGCGAACACAATGGCTGGCAGGGCGAGCCAGGCGTCGGTGACCCGCATGATCACCTGATCGACCCAGCCGCCGATATAACCAGCCAGCATTCCAAGCGCTGTGCCGAGGCCACCGGCCACGATGGTGCCCATTACGCCTACGATCAGCGACACGCGTGCGCCGAATATGAGACGGCTCAGGACGTCACGGCTTTGATAATCGGTGCCTAGCAGAGTGTGGAAGCTGCCGCCCTGCGCCCAGAACGGTGGCTCGAAGATCTTTGCGCCTGGGATGGGTTCGGTCGGATCGTATGGTGCAATAAGGTTAGCGAAAGTGGCGATGAATACGAATGGTATCAGGATCGCCAGTGGCAGTACTGGCCATCCACGCCCGGTGCGCATCCAACTCAATGGTCCGCCAATCGCGGGAATATCTCTGGCCGACGTCCGTAAGGTAGTGATTGACATGCGATGCTACCTTGCAAGCCGGATGCGCGGATCGATGTAAGCGTAAAGGATGTCGACAATCAGATTGATAAGCACGATCATGATGCCGGCCTCCATGACGACGCCTTGCACAAGCGGGAAGTCGCGCTGGAAGATGCCCTCGTAGAGTAGCCGTCCGATGCCTGGCCAGGCGAAGATGACCTCTATAATCACTGCCGCGTTTATCATGACGACGAGATTGACGCCGGCCAAAGTCAGCACTGGGATCAGCGCGTTCTTGAAGGCGTGTATTGCGATAACCGTGAAGCTTGGCAAGCCCTTCAGATGCGCCAGCTTGATGTATTCGCTGCGCAGCACTTCGAGCATGCTCGATCGAGTGAGACGAAGCAGTGATGCGGCGAAATACCAGCCCAGCGCGATCGCCGGCATGATCAGATTTCGCCAATCGCCCTGTCCACTTGTGGGCAGCCATTCGAGCCACACTGAGAAGACCAGGATCATCACCAATCCGAGCCAGAAGCCAGGAATGGATAACCCAAGCAGCGCTATCGTCTTCCCGACATGGTCCCATGGGCTGTTGACGCGCACCGCTGAGACAATTCCAGCCGGGATGCCGATGACGAACGAAATCAGCGTCGCGGCGAGTGCCAATTCCAGCGAGTTGGGCAACCGCTGGAAGTATAGCGTACTGACCGGCATTTCGTAGTTGAACGACTGCCCGAGCTCTCCTGTTAGTATGTTTTTGAGGAAGGCGGCGTACTGCATTGGCAGTGACCTATCCAATCCCCACTCGGCGCGTACCAATGCAAGGTCGGCATCCTTCGCTCCGGGTTCGGCCATTAGCGTCACTGGATCGCCGGTAAGCCGGACCACGGTGAAGATGGTCAGACTAAGGATGAACAGGGTGATCAAGGCGTAAACCGTGCGCCTGATCATGAACTGGCCCATTGCCGTTCCTCCGCCGTCTACTGTTCACAGGATACCGAGGCGCTATGCGAGCTTGATATCCTCCCACGGATAGGCGTAGCCGCTGGTGACGGTCGGAAACACGTCCTGCCATTTCTGTGCCGCGATGCGCGGCCCGATTGCGTTGACAAACGCGTGACGGAACACTGGAACGAAGTAGTAGTTCTCCAGGATCGCGCGCTGGATCTGCTCCGCCAACTGCTTGCGTTCAGACTTGTCATAGGAATTCTGGTACTTCTGGAACTGGTCGTCCAGTTCCTTGACGCAGAAGAAATCCTTGGCATTGAAGCCGCCACAACGGAACATCGAATCATACCAGTTCGACCAGGTCCCACCGATGCGCGTGGCGTTGAATATGATCTGGACGCCCGGCCATTCCCGCATCCCACCTTGCATCTTTTTCAGGTAAACGCCGCGCTCCATTACCTGGAGCCGTGAGCGAATACCGATGCCTTGAAGTTGCGAGACAATGCGCTCACCGCGCGAATAGTAGTTTGGTACCGGCGTTACCCAGTCGACCGTGAAGCCATTGGGATAGCCCGCATCGGCCAACAGTTGTTTTGCCCTCGCGATGTCGCGCGGCCATTTCGGCCATTCCATCCCATACTCGACATCGTTGTTGATCCAGTTGCCATCGACGACGCCCATGCCACCACATTCGGCGTCATTGATCGCGTCGCGATCAATCGCCAAGCTAACGGCCTCACGCACACGCTTGTCATGAAACGGGTTAGATGGGTTCTGAAAGCCGGGAAACTCCAGCCACCAGTTGCCTGACACCACCGGCGCCAGCCGCAGCTTCGGATTGCTCTTTACCCGGTCTATCAGTTCGCCCGGCACGAAATACATGATGTCAGCCTCTCCGCGCTCCAGCATCGCGACGCGGGTTGCGGCCTCTGGCACACTCACCATCGTGAGTTGCTTTATGTGGACCGGACGGTAATAGTCTTCGAACGCTTCGAACTCGAGCTTTACGCCCGGCTGCTGAGAAACAAGCCTGTAGGGTCCGGCGCCAATTGGCTTTTGCAGGAATCCAGCCTGACCCACCTGTTCGTAGTATTTCGCCGGAACCACCCAGCCAGCGCCGCAGACGTTCGCCGTTCCGATCAGGATTGGGTAGTCCAGGAATGGCTCTTTGAAGTGAAAGCGCATTGTGTGGTCATCGACGATTTCTACGCCATCGGTGTTGGTTTTCAGGACATCACCCCAGGCACCGCGGTAATGCTCGTAGCTCCACTTGACGTCGGAGGGGGTAACCGGCGTGCCGTTATGGAACTTCGTGCCGGGCCGAAGCGAGAAGGCTGCGCTTCTCGCGTCCTCAGCAAAATCGAAGCGAGCGGCAAGTGCCGGGTGATCATAAAGTTTGTCACGGAAGTTCTTGATCAGGCCATCGTGCAGCGCCATCAGAAAATTGTCAGGGCTCGCCGTGCCGTCGTGCTGCTGCGGATCCAGCCAACGCGCTGCGATATTGGTATGCCAGGCAAGGACCAACTTCCCCCCCGGCGCCACATCGGCCATCGCGCGCGCAGCTGACCCGAGTTGCGTGAGCGCGGCGGCACCTCCGGCGAGAAAGCTCCGCCTGCCGACAGCGTTTCGTGGTGACGGAGATGGTAAAGCGATACCGTGCGCGTTGCTGCGCGGTTTCAGCATGGACAAGCACTCCCTGCCGCAACCGAGCTTCCCTCGGTCGCATTTTATGGATCAGGACATTCGCGGACCGGGGCCCGCGATCAGGCCACATCTGGCGGCGCGTCCCGATGGCAAGTCCCAAGCGACCCGCCACTAGAGTGCGGGCGCATTATCGCGCGAAACCGCACAATAAGCGACATCAAATCGTCGAACGCGCGAAACCGGCCGTTCGTCACAGACGGCGGGCACGGGAGCTCCGTCATCTTCTGGATCGCGAAATCGCACTGCGTGCAAAAATGGAAGATTTTCCGGCGTGGTTGATGGCGATCCCAGGTATTGGGCCGATCACGGCAACGGCGATTGCGGCGCCGGCGCCTCCCGCCGAGACCTTCCATACGGGACGCGACATCGCCGCTTGGCTGGAACTGGCCTCGTCCCGCTGACGACACAACGCCGAAGGGAGGGTGAGCGCTCGTATTGCGTCAGATGCGAGATGACCGGGGTCTGGGTGCTC
>DATJJM010000218.1:0-26006 GCA_035492535.1 Acetobacteraceae bacterium
TCCGTGTAATCTGTGTTAAATCTTACGGACTAACCCAGCGCTGCGACGCCGGGGAGCGTCTTGCCTTCGAGCCACTCCAGGAACGCACCGCCAGCGGTCGAGACGTAGCTCATCTTGTCCAGCACCCCGGCGTGGCGAAGCGCGGATACGGTATCGCCGCCGCCGGCCACGCTGCGCAGGGCGCCTTTCTGGGTGGCGTCTGCAACCGCCTTGGCAAATGCGTTGGTGGCGGCATCGAAGGGTGGGATTTCGAACGCACCGAGCGGTCCGTTCCATACCAGCGTCTTGAGCGTGGCCAGGTGCTTGGTCAGTGCGGCGACGGTGGCAGGGCCGACGTCCAGGATCATGGCGTCCGCCGGAACAGCGTTCAGCGGGACGGTCTGGGTCGAGACGCCGGGCTTCAATTCGGTGGCGACAACGGCGTCGGTGGGCAGCACCACCTCGCAGCCGGCGGACCTGGCGCGATCGAGGATGTCCTTGGCGGTGCCGTGCATCTCGGCTTCCTGGAGCGATTTGCCGACCGGGACTCCTTGTGCGGCGAGGAACGTGTTGGCCATGGCACCACCGATCACCAGGACATTGACCTTGGTGACAAGATTGCCGAGCAGGTCGAGCTTGGTGGAGACCTTGGATCCTCCGACCACGGCGGCGACCGGGCGCGCCGGGTTGCCGAGGGCGGCGTGCAGCGCCTCGAGTTCCGCCTGCATCAGGCGACCGGCATAGGCGGGGAGCTTGTGGGCGACGCCCTCGGTGCTGGCATGGGCACGGTGCGCGGCGGAGAAGGCGTCGTTGACGTAGATGTCGGCCAGTTTCGCCAATGCGGCAGAGAAGGTGGGGTCGTTCTTTTCCTCGCCGGCGTGATAGCGGGTGTTTTCCAGCACCAGCACGTCACCCTTCTGCATGCGATCCACCGCCTGCTCGGCGGGCAGGCCGATACAGTCTTCGGCGAAGCGGACACGCTGACCGAGAACCTCGCCGAGCGCGGTCGCGACGGGGGCGAGCGACATCTCGGGGACGCGCCTGCCTTTCGGGCGGTCGAAATGGCTGCAGACAATGACCCTGGCGCCTTTGCCCACGAGTTCGCGGATGGTCGGGGTGAGGCGTTCGATGCGGGTCAGGTCGGTGATCTTGCCGTCGCGCACCGGCACGTTGAGGTCCGCGCGCAACAGCACGCGCTTGCCGGCGACGTCGAGGTTGTCGAGCGTGCGAAAGGTCATGGCTGTGCGTTCCCACGGATAGGGTGCGGCGGGGAGACACCCTCCCCCTGAACCCCCTCCCGCGAGGGGAGGGGGAGAGGTGCGATCCTACAGGCTGCCGAACAGGGCGGCGGTATCCGACATGCGATTGGAGAAGCCCCACTCATTGTCGTACCAACCCATCACCCGCGTCAGCGCGCCATCCACCACCGCGGTCTGCGTCGCGTCGAACGTGCAGGAAGCGGGCGAATGGTTGAAGTCGATGCTGACCAGCGGTGCGGTGTTGTACTCCAGGATACCGCGCAGAGCGCCTTTCGATGCGTCGAGCATCGCGGCGTTCACCTCGTCCTTCGTCGGCGTCTTCTTCAGGTTCACGTCGAGCGACACCAGCGACACGTTCGGCGTCGGGATGCGGATCGCGGTGCCGTCCAGCTTGCCCTTCAGCTCGGGCATCACGAGGCCCACCGCGCGGGCGGCGCCGGTGGAGGTGGGGATGGCGGAGACAGCGGCGGCGCGGGCGCGATGCAGGTCCTTGTGCAGCGTATCCACCGTGTTCTGGTCACCGGTATAGGCGTGGATGGTGACCATGTAGCCGCGCTCGATGCCGAAATTGTCGTGCAGCACCTTCGCCATCGGTGCCAGGCAGTTGGTGGTGCAGGACGCGTTCGAGACGACCGTCATGTCCTTGGTCAGTACTTTGTGGTTCACGCCGTAGACGATGGTGGCGTCCACATGATCGCCGGGGGCGGAGATCAGCACCTTGCGCGCGCCAGCCGCGATCAGCGCGCCCGCCTTCTCCTTGCTGGTGAAGATGCCGGTGCACTCCATGGCGACGTCGATGCCCTGGTAGGGAACCTTGGTGGGGTCGCGCTCGGCCGAGACCTTGATCGGCCCCCAGACGCGGCCGCCATAACGGACGGTGATGGTATCACCCGAAACTTCGATCTGGCCGGGGAAGCGGCCATGCACGCTGTCGTAGTGGAAGAGGTGCGCGTTCGCTTCCGTGCTGCCGAGATCGTTGATCGCGACGGGAACCACGTCGTCGCGGCCGCTCTCGATCATGGCCCGCAGTACCAGACGGCCAATGCGGCCGAACCCGTTGATGGCGACCTTTACCGGCATGGTCAGTTATCCTTCCTTTGCTCTCCTGGCCCTTCCTTACGGCCTGCCACGTTGCCGGCATTGACCTGAGTCAACCCAGCTTCCTGCGGACCGCGGCGGCGATGGCCTCGGGGGTGATACCAAAGTGTTTGTAAAGAACTTCATAAGGTGCCGAAGCTCCGAAATCCGTCATGCCGATGAACACCCCATCAGGGCCAAGCCACCGCTCCCAGCCAAAGCCGCAAGCGGCCTCGATTCCGAAACGTGGGGCACTCCCCAGCACCTTCATACGATAAGCTTCGTCCTGCACCTCAAACAACTCCCAGCAGGGGAGGGAGACGACGGCGACGTTCACGCCCTCGGCAGCGAGGGCGGCGCGTGCGTCCATCGCAATCGCCACTTCGGAGCCGGTGGCGATCAGGGTGGCGGCGCGAGCACCATCGGCCTCGGCCAGCACATAGCCGCCGCGCGCCGAGGCGTTCTCGACGATGTCATTGCGCATGGTTGGAAGACCCTGGCGGGTCAGCACCAGCAGGCTGGGGCCGTCGTTGCGGCGGATCGCCAGCTCCCAGCATTCGGCGACCTCGATCGCGTCCGCCGGGCGATAGACGTGCAAATGCGGCATGGCGCGCAGGCTGGCGAGGTGTTCGATCGGCTGATGGGTGGGACCGTCCTCGCCCAGGCCGATGGAATCGTGGGTCAGAACGTGGATCACGTGTGCGCGGGTGATGGCGCCGATGCGGATCGCGGGGCGCATGTAGTCGGTGAAGACGAAGAAGGTGCCGGTGTAGGGGATCAGCCCGCCGTGCAGCGCCATGCCGTTGGCCGCGGCGGCCATGCCGTGCTCGCGGACGCCGTAGTGGATGTAGCGCCCATTGAAGTTGCCGGGTGTGACCGTCCCCATCGACTTCACGAAGGTGAGGTTGGAGCCGGTGAGGTCGGCCGAGCCGCCGATCATCTCGGGCGTGGCGGGGACAAGGGCGTCGAGCGCCAACTGGCTGGACTGGCGGCTGGCGACCTTCGGACGGGTGTCGAGGAACTGCTGCTTCAGGGCGGCAACGGTTTCATGCCAGGTGTCGGGCAACTTGCCGGCCATGACGCGCTCGAACTCGGCCTGCATGCTGTTATGGGCGAGGCGCTTCAGCCAGGCGCGGCGGGCGCCGGCGCCCCGGCTGCCGGCCTCGCGCCAGCGCTGGAGGAGATCGTCCGGGACAGTGAAGGGCGGCTCGTGCCAGCCGAGCGCGGCCTTGGCACCGGCGGCTTCCTGGCTGCCGAGAGGGGAGCCGTGGGTGGCGGCGGTTCCCGCCTTGCTGGGTGCGCCGAGGCCGATGATGGTACGGCAGGCGATCAAGGTGGGCTTTTTCGAACGGACCGCGAAGGAGAGGGCGGCGGCGATCTGTCCGGGATCGTGGCCGTCGATCCGGCGGGCAGCCCAGCCATAGGCGGTGAAGCGCTTGAGGACGTCGTCGCTGTAGGAAGCAGCGGTGTCGCCGTCGATGGAGATGTGGTTGTCGTCGTAAAGGACGGTGAGCCTGGAGAGGCAGAGATGGCCGGCCAGCGCGGCGGCTTCGTGGCTGACGCCCTCCATCATGTCGCCGTCGGAGGCGATGACCCATGTGCGGTGGTCCACCAGCGAGCGGCCGAAGCGGGCGGCGAGCAGGCGTTCGGCCAGCGCCATGCCGACGGCAGTGGAGATGCCCTGGCCGAGCGGGCCCGTGGTCGTCTCGATGCCCGGGTGGAGGCCGAATTCCGGGTGGCCAGCGGCGGGAGAGTGGAGCTGGCGGAACTGCTTGATTTGCTCGACGTCCATGCCGTCGTGGCCGGTCAGGTAGAGCAGGGCGTAGAGCAGCATGGAGCCGTGGCCGGCCGAAAGCACGAACCGGTCGCGGTCGGGCCAGCGTGGGTCCGCGGCGTCGAATTTGTGGAAGCGCGTCCAGAGAGCGGTGGCGACGTCGGCCATCCCCATCGGCATGCCGGGATGGCCGGATCTGGCAGCCTCGACAGCGTCGATCGCGAGGGCGCGGATGGCGTTCGCCATCTGCCAGGCCTGGGTGGGCGGCCTGGCAAGGATCTCAGCCTGATGGGCGAGCACCGGATTGTCGGTGACGGGGGCGTCGAAGGCAGCCATGTCGTCTCCTGGGGCTTGGCCGGCGCCTATAGGGGTATGGGTGGGCGGCGGCAACCCCAGGATGGAGACGACGGGCGATTCGCCTTGCTCTAAGCCTGTGCTGCCGACGCCGGCTCAGGCCGCAGCCGGTAGCCGCCGCCCTCGGTGACCAGCAGCGAGGGATTGGAAGGGTCCACCTCGATCTTCTGGCGGAGCCGGTAGATGTGCGTTTCCAGGGTGTGGGTCCGCACAGTGGAGTTATACCCCCATACCTCATGCATCAGGATGTTCCGGTCCACCGTCTTGTCCGAGCGGTAGAGGAACTTGAGGACCGCCGTCTCCTTGTCGGTGAGATGGATGCGCCGGTTGGCACCGGTATCCTGCAGCAGCTTCTTCGCAGGACGGAACACGTATGGCCCGACCGGGAAGACGGCCTCTTCGGAGCGTTCGAAGATGCGCAGTTGCGCCCGCAACCGTGCCACCAGCTCGCTGGCGCGGAACGGCTTTGCCACGTAGTCGGCAGCGCCCGAGTCCAGGCCTCGGACCACGTCATGCTCCTCGTTCGCGCCGGTCAGCATGATGATGGGCATGTTGTGGCCCTGCTTGCGCAGGCGCGCGCAGAAATCGCGGCCGTCACCGTCGGGCAGGCCAATATCCAGCACGATCGCGTCGAAATGCGCATCCTCGTGCTGCAATGCGCGGTCGGCATCCTCAATGCTGCTGGCCGTGGTGACGGAGAACTCGCCGGCGGCATCAAGATGCTCTCGCAACGCCTCCAGCATGGCCGAGTCGTCGTCCACGATAAGGACCGGATGCATATTGCTCATGAACTGTGCCCCCAAAATGTGTCAGAACCTGTTTGGACAGTGCAAACAAAGGCGGTGATTCGTGGCGAAAATCGGTCACGACGGCTTCGCATTGTCGTGAACGCCCGTTGGTTCCATCGCGCGCCCGGCACCGCCCGACACTTTTTCCTGCGCATGTCCCAGCTTTTCGCTTGCCTCCCCGAGGCGCTCGCTCCCTTCGACCGGCTAGCGCTGTGCGTCCGACGGTGACGCTGCCAGGCTGTCGAACGTGGCCTTGATGCGATTCAGCTGCTCTTCGGTCAGGTCTTCCAGCGACAGCATCGCGTTGCGCGCATTTTCATTGGCACGGATGAGTTCATCGAGTTTGAGCTGGATCGATGCGGTGTCGCGATTCTGTGTGTTCTGCATAAGGAACACCATGAGAAACGTGACGATTGTCGTGCCCGTGTTGATAATGAGCTGCCAGGTATCCGAGTAGTTGAATACCGGGCCCACCGCTGCCCATACAATTATGATGACGCCGGCCAGGATGAATGTGGATGCGCGGCCGCATTGGTGCGCGGTCCATTGCGCGATCTGAGAGAAGGTCGCGGATAGGCCTTGCTTCGCCATGATCCGTGCTCGCCACTTGTTTGGATGGCGAAGCTGGCGTGTGAACAGGGCAACTCTGCGGCTGCGGGCCGCAGGGAGCCGTCACAAGTTTGTGATCATCCTGCAACGATTGCGCGCGCGAGTTCGTGCGAGCCGCTCCAGATCATCGATACCGAGACATAGAGCACCACGAGCAGCCCGAACCAGGCGATCCAGCGGTGACGCTCCAAGGCGCTCGCCAGGAGATTGGCCGCGACGCCCATCAGCACGACCGACAGCAGCAGCCCGGTCGCGAGTACCCAGGTGCTGCCGTTTGCCGCCCCCGCCACGGCCAGCACGTTGTCCAGGCTCATCGAGAGATCGGCCAGGATGATCTGTACCATCGCCTGGGCAAGCGTCTTGTGCTGCACCTCGCCAGAGGCATGGCGCCGGGCGCCCCGCAGCTCGCGAAACATCCGCCAGCAGACCCACAGCAGCAGCAATCCGCCTGCCAGCAACAGGCCGATGATTGCGAGCAGTTGCAGGGCCACGGCGCCCAGCGCGATGCGGATGGCCGTGGCGCCCGCGATGCCCAGGATGATGCCCAGGCGCCGGCGCCGGGCGGGCAGCCCGGCGACCGCCATGCCCACCACGACGGCGTTATCGCCGGCCAGGGTCACGTCGATCAGCACCACCTGCGCCAGGGCGGCGAGGTCATGGGTCAGCGCAATGTCGGTCATGCGGCTCCAGCACTTGTCAGGCGGCGGTGCAACGGTCTAGCTGGCCCGACACCGCGACGGGACAGCGCAGCCATGGTTCCCCGTTACACCAGACCTGAGATGGATGCGATCTGGGCGCCTGCCAACCGCTTTCGCATCTGGTTCGAAATCGAGGCGCTGGCCGCGGAGGGCATGGCGCACGTTGGCGCGATTCCGGAGAGCGCGGCGCGCGCCATCCGGGAGAAAGGCGGGGCGAAGGTCGCGGCGATCAGCCAGGCCGATGTCGATCGGATCGATGCGATCGAGCGCGAGACGCGGCACGACGTGATTGCATTCCTGACCTGGCTCGCCGAGGCGATCGGGGAGGACAGCCGCTTCGTGCACCTGGGCATGACCAGTTCCGACGTGCTGGACACCTGCCTCGCGGTGCAATTGACGCAGGCGAGCGATCTGCTGCTGAAGGACCTCGATGCGGTGCTGGCGGCGCTGAAGGAGCGGGCGCTCGAGCACAAATACACGCTGACGATTGGCCGCAGCCATGGGATCCATGCGGAGCCCACGACGTTCGGATTGAAGCTGGCGGGGCATTATGCGGAATTCGCGCGTGATCGGGCGCGCCTGGTCGCGGCGCGGCAGGAAATCGCGGTGGCGGCCATCAGCGGCGCCGTCGGCACCTATGCGCATATCGATCCGCGCGTCGAGGCGTTTGTTGCGGAGAGGCTCGGGCTGGCGGCGGAGACTGTATCCACGCAGGTGATACCGCGCGACAGGCACGCGATGTTCTTTGCCTCGCTGGCGGTGATCGCCGCGGGCATCGAGCGGCTGGCGACCGAGGTGCGGCACCTGCAACGCAGCGAGGTGCGCGAGGCCGAGGAATATTTCCATCCCGGCCAGAAAGGCTCCAGTGCCATGCCGCACAAGCGGAATCCGGTGCTGAGCGAGAATCTGACCGGGCTGGCGCGCGTGGTGCGGAGCGCGGTGGTGCCGGCGCTGGAGAATGTCGTGCTGTGGCATGAGCGCGATATTTCGCATTCGTCGGTGGAGCGGGTGATCGCGCCGGACGCGACGATCGCGCTCGACTTCGCGCTGGGGCGGCTGGCAGGGATGATGCAGCGGCTGGTGGTGCATCCCGAGCAGATGGCGGCGAACGTCGAGAGTCTTGGCGGCGTGGTGCATTCGGGCGAGGTGCTGCTGGCGCTGACCCGCGCCGGCATCTCTCGCGAGGATGCCTATGCAATCGTGCAACGCAATGCGATGGCGACGTGGACGAAGCTGGGGACGGCCGAGGGACGCAGTTTCCGTGACAACCTGCTGGACGATCCCGAGGTGGCACGCCGGGTGTCGCCGGAGGAACTGGATGCGGCGATGGATGCACGGATCCATCTGAAGGCGGTGGATGCGGTGTTCGAGCGGGTGTTCGGCGCTTAGGCGCCCGCTGCTACGAGAACAGGAACACCGCGGCGGCGATGGCACACGTCCACTGATTCTCGGCAGCGCATTCCGCCACGGCGGTGATGGATGTCGGGTCGATGATCAGATGGCTGTGCTCATAGATCTGCTTGCGTTCGTTCCAGGCGGCGTCCGGGTCGAAGTCCAGGCCGAGGGTTGACGCCAGCATCGTGGCTGCCAGGTCTTCCGCCTGGTCGCCGCTGGTCTGACCGGACTTTCCGAAGCCGTGCAGTTCGGAGATGTAGCCGTACATGTCCGGATCCGCCGGCCTCGCCAGGCCGATGCTGGCGTAGATGTGGCGACCGAATTCGTTGGTCTCGGCGCGTGCCAGGACGCAGAAGGTGATGTCGCCGGGGCTCAGTGTCTCGACGCCGGTTTCACGTGCAATGAGGGCGCAGTTCGGCGGCAGGATCGAGGATACATAGACCAGGTTCTGCTGTTCGATGTCGGCGTCGCGCAGGGCGAGTTCGAACGCGGACAGGCAATGGCGACTGACGCCCACTCCCTTGGTCAGGAAGACGCGTTTGGGCGTCGGGAACATGCACAGGCTCCGCACGGTGGGACCGGCTTTATACCAGCACCGACGAAGGCGGCCCATTGCCGTTTCGGGACAAATGGAGATGACGGTCCACCGACCGCTGCGAGTCAGGGTGGTGCGGTGGCGATCGCGGCGGCGGGGTCGAGCGGGTTGACGGGCGGCTCGCCGATGAAGAAGCCGAGGACCTTGCGGAGCTCGTCTCGTTTCATTCGCAACCAGTTCCAGTTGCTGTCGGGCTTGCGGTCCTGCTCCTGGCAGAATGTCTGCTGGCGACGGGCCTTCTGGCGCATCAGCCGGTCAACGCTGCCGCCGAAGTAATTCATGATATCGAACAGTTCGTTCCAGAACTGGCCGTGGCAGAAGCCGGGGACAACGGCGAGATCGAGGCAGATATCGAGGATGGAGCGGCCGATCGGGCGGCGGCGCGCCTGACGCTCGAGGTCCTGCAGGGTGGGCATGAAGAGTTCGGGATCATCCTGGCCGGCGAGGCGAGACGAACGTGGTGCGCGCCTCTGCGCGGATGGGGTCTCGGTCGCTCGCTCGGTTTCGGGCGTGGGGACGCGGCGCTCGACGAAGTCTATGTCACGGCCGGTGGCGGCGCGGGCAAGCAGCACACGTTCGAGAGCGACGGCGCGCAGGATGCCACGGTTCAGATGAGCGAGGATGGTGGAGAGGTTTTCGGTGCCGAAGCAGGCGGCGATGGCGTTGAAGTCGGGGGCGGTGGCGCGGTGCCGGACAGTATCGATGAGGTGGCGGCCATAGTCGAGGAGGATGCGGGCGGCGTGGAGCAGGACGGCGATGTTGTTGGGGATGGCGGGGGCAGAGTCATCCTGTTGTGAATCATGATGGGAGGCGGCATCACTCGGTTCCATGGCAGTATACATAACGCAACGTTAGGAGAGTTGGCAAGGACTATTTTCCGTGAGCTGGGATTTTGGGTGCGAGGTCGACCGGGGACGGGGCGCTCTGATAGGTTTGTTCCAGCCACGAACGTGCTTTCCGCGCAGTCATGCCAGCCATGCTATCTCTCGAAGCATTCTCCCGCCTCACGGCAACCATCCATGAGTCTGCGTTGACCGCCGGAGGGTGGGGAACAATCGTCAATGCGATCACGAGCGAGATCGGCGGGACGATCGGCGGGTTCGTGATGGACGATCGGCGGAGTGGCGTGACCATTGCCATTTCGACCGGCGATCCGGAGGCTGCGAGGACCTATCAACAGTACTACGGGCAGATTGACCCTATCGTTCCTGCTCTGGCAACGTTCCCCCGGGGAACGGTCGTGCATGGCTCCATGATCATGCCGCTCGCCGAAATCCATCGCACCGAGTTCTACAACGACTGGGTCAAGCCACAACGTGTCCACGAATGTGTTGGCACATCGTTGTCGATCGGGCAGACGTACAGCGTGTTCCTCCTGGGAACCTCTCGAGGTCAAAGATTGGAGGGCAATCTGGACGCTTTCTCGCGCCTGCTGCCGCACCTGGTGCCGCATCTGCAGGTCGCTGTGCGCATCACGCAGCTTGTCGGCGCGGCGACTGACGAGAGAGACCTCTGGCACGGACTGCTGGACAGGCTTGAGCGACCGGTCTGCCTGCTGGCCAGCGATGGGCGGGTTGTTCACGTCAATGCAGCAGGCGAGCGCTTATTGCGGGAGCGGGACGGTGTCAGGATCGTGCGCGGTTTCCTTGAGGCTTCAATGCTGCGGGAAACCCTCGCCATCCGTCGCATTGTCGGCAAGGCTGCCGCAGATGATTTGCCCAGCGGAGGATCGTGTGTTGTTACCCGACCTTCAGGGCGTGGGCGGATTGTGCTGACGGCAACGCCCGTCCCGCTTGAGCACCGCAGCGAAACTGATGGACGATTTGCTGTTGCCGTATTGTTTGCGGCACCCAGCGCCGCATCCCCGGCGAAGCAGAAGTTGCTTGCTGAGATTTACGAACTGACGCCGACAGAGGCTCGGCTGGCGCAAGTCATTGCCACCGGTGTCGGCGTGAAGGAAGCGGCACGGGCGCTGGAGATAAGCCCTTCGACAGCACGCACTCATTTGTTGCGCATCTTTCAGAAAACCGGAGTGAGCCGGCAGGCGGAACTTGCGCACGTCGTCACCGAGCTGGCGGCACTTTAACCTGGCCTGATTGCGGTTTCGATTAAATCAGCCATCCACCATTTGGTGGATGCTGCGCCAGGCACGCGCCGATAGCCTTCTTAGCGCCATTGGATCCAGTGGCGCTGGAGGAGTGATTGTCCGTGTCATCCTCGGTAGAGACTGTAGGTTCATCCGATCGATTGATGGTCGCCCTCGTGAGCGGGACTGTCCTGCTGGTCGGAACCGCGGTCAGTCTGCCGGTGCCGATATACGCCGAGTACGCGCGGGTCAGCGGATTGGGCAGCAAGGCCCTTGGGATGGCCTTTGCCTGCTATGCGTTCGGCGTGCTGCCGTCGCTGCTGTTCCTGGGCGGCATCTCCGACAGAATTGGCCGACGCCTGCCGCTTGTCATCTCGTTGTGCCTCAGCATCGTGGCCATTGCAGCGATGTCAGCGGTTCCAGGGCTGCCTGCGCTCGCTTTGGCGCGAATTGTCCAGGGGCTGGCAGTTGGCCTGACGGGTGCCGCAGCGACCGCCTTGCTGGTTGAGAGTTTTTCCGGCGCACTGGCGTCGGAGTGGGCTGCGGCCTGTGTGACATCTATGCTGGCTGTGGGCTATGCCGTTGGAGGTCTGGCGACGGCCCTCTGTCTGCTCCCCGGCCAGACGCTATTCCCTCTGAGCTATCCGTTGACACTGATCGCGTGCGTTGTCGTGACGGTGCTGCTGCTGCGGCAGCCATACGTCGCCGATCGCCGTCAGACAAAGCTGGTGCGGCTTCCCTATCTTCCCGCCGGCGGTGGCTGGATCTGTGTGGTGATAGGCGCAGCCTGGTCACTGGTGGGAATGATCCTGTCGATCGTCCCGTATGAGCTGTCCCATCTCGGACACCCAGGATGGAGCGGCCTCATCGCGTTCTTGATGCCGCTTGCGGGATTGGCCGCGCGGCCGGCGCGGACACGGCTCAGTCCGTATGCGGCGATCAACCTCGGGCTGGTCCTGGCGCCGACCGGATGTCTGCTGTTGCTGGACGGTGTGGCCAACGGACGGCTCGGACCGATCCTGCTGGGCGCGGCCTTTTCGGGGGCGGCCGCGGTGGGGTTCAGTTTCTATGGTGGGCTGGCGCTGATCGCAGCGTTGAGCGGTGCTGAAAAGGCCCGCGGTTCGGCGGCATTCTTCCTGTCGTGTTACGTCGGCATGTGCGGCGCTCCTGTCGTGCTTGGCTGGATCGCGGAACGCACCACGACGACAACGGCGCTTGCGCTGCTGAGCGTGGTTCTCTGCGGCGTTTCTGTTGGTGTGTGGGCGCTGAGCCAGATCCGCGACCGCCCCGGACTGACCATCCGCTGATGGAGGTGAAGACAACAGCCACGTCGCAAATCTCGTGAGGGATCGCCACGGCACTTCGGTTAGCTGCGGACAAGATAAAAGCCGATACGTATCGCATTCGAGAGGAGAGAGGGATGGTGACCGATACGGTCCATCTGACGGGCTTTATTGGGACCAATGGCGGCACTCAATCTGATGCCGTGGGGGAGGTCGACGTTCCGAAACCGGAGTTCGGTTCGGCAGCGCTGCGTGAGCAGCCGAGTTCGTCGGTGGTTGAGGGCCCACCTTCACCTAGCCAGCTAAGAGAGCGCGCGGCGGGCATTCGTTGGGCGATCAGATTCGTAAGAGACGACTGGCGAATCGACACCCTTCATCAGCTTGCAGAGCAACTCCAACAGACAGCGATGCTGTTGGAGCGCGAGGAGGAGACTGATGGAGACCCGGAGCCAGAGGCCACGCCTGAGAGCCTTTGCGACGAAGAGTCGCTGATTTGATCCAGAGGAAACGAACGATGATGAACCATTTTGTCGTACAGCAGAACGCTGGCAGGGTCAGCGTGATTAATATGGTGATCCTGCCAATCCGCCTCACCGCTTGAAGTCTCCATCCACGGAACGCTCACTGGCTCAGAGGGGGAATGTTGAATGACACAAGTTGCTATACAAGGTGCTGACAGTGCGGCAGAGGCACTAGCTGCCGGCCTTTCCGTCTACACGGTCACTGATATCGGCCCTATGGGGGACATTCCGACAGCGGTCGTATCGTTAGGCGATAACGGCGTGGTGGTTGGCGTTTCTCAAGAGACGCCAGCGTTTCAGTGGGTGCCCACAAAGAGCAATGGCACAGTGGGCCACGCGACGCCACTGGACGTATTCGGCTCGCCGTTTGTTTTTCCGGCAGGGGTGAATGCGCGCGGGGACATTGTCGGCACGTACGTTACTGAAGACGGGCAGCCGCATGGCTTCATGATCCACAACGGCAAAGCAAAGGACATAGGCACACTGGGTGGACCAAGTTCTGTTGCCAACGCCATCAACGATCACGATCTTGTAGTAGGCGCCTCGATGACGGCCGCTGGTGCCATCAACGCAATCTCATACGACGGAAAGCTCCACAATCTCGGCACCACACATTCGGGGGATCAATACAGCGAGGCGTTCTCGGTCAACGAAGCCGGCGTGGCTGTGGGGCGCTCTGGCCCGGAGCCGAGTGCATCCGTCGCTGCGGTGTTTTTCAACGGCCATGCGCAAAGCCTTGGCACACTTGGGGGTGACACCAGTTCGAGCACAGACATTAACAATCTCAACGTGATTGTTGGCTTCTCACAGATGATCGGAGGGGCCGAGCACGGCTTCATCTATGGCAGTCTGGTACCTGGTGCCAGGATGAAAGACATCGGCACGCTCGGTGGTCCGAACAGCATCGCAGGCAGCATCAATGATAGGGGCGTCATCGTCGGTCAGGCGGATACACCGGCGACCGCGACGACAGGCCTGCCCGATGCGTTTGTCGACATCCTTGGCGTCAAGATGTTTGACTTGAATAACCTCATTTCGACAGGAGCACACGCACACTGGGACTTGGTGCAGGCACTCAGCATAAACGAGCGGGGACAGATCGCAGGAATCGGGCTGGAGGACGGTTCGCCGCACGCCTTTCTGTTGACTCCAGCCATCTGAGTTGACTCGTGTTCTCCGCATCCCGCGATGTGCGCTTTGCCGTGCCAATTTCGGAGCTGATCCGGCGCGCCCTTTTCGATGAGGTTGCGTAGGTCGAGCGAATTCAAGAACTCGTACAGCAGCTTCAGCTGGCGCGGGACCGGACATCGCTCGGATAGCCTCCTACGACACCAGCATATCAATTTTGCCGATTGACCCTGATGCTGGCCTGGACGCGCGACCTGCCGATCGCCGGGGAGATGCGCTTGGCCCAACCAGGAACGGGTCATGGCCAAACGCGCTCAATTCCCTTGGTAGGAGGCGCCGAGGCAGTTGGCCAGGCGGGGGCCCACTTCGTCGCGAAAGTTCGCGCGCGCTGCCGGATCGGACCGTGAGCCAGGCTTTATATCATCTCATGTTGACGGAGTTGGCGGAGCTCACCGCAAAGCGGAAAATCTCGTCGGTCGAAGCCACGCGTGCGACGCAATCAATGTGACCTGGGACTACCGGTGCCCGTTGATGGATTGGCTGCTGTCCTGACGGTGTCCGAGGCATCGGCGGGCCCCGCGGCGGACAGCTGCACTGATCCGGTCGCACCGGTGTTCAGCCTCGGTGGCCGAGCGCGCTTCCCATGCCAGGAGGCGATCCACCAACCGGTATTCCAACTCATGCCATCGGTCACGCCAGTGGTCGCCGATTTCCGATCTGTCTGGCGGGCGTATCGCATTTTTCAACATGGGCCCGGCCTCCGCGACCGCCTGGTGCCACCTGTTCGTGGACATGCCGTGAACGGGTGGCTGCCAGGGTTTGGTTCGACGGTTCAGGCAAACGCCTTCACCTCGATCTTCTTCTGCTGCTGCAGCGCCTTCGCCGTCTTCGGCAGTGTGATCCTAAGCACACCGTTGGAAAATTCAGCGGTGACGTTGTCACGATCGACACCGTCGGGAACAGCGAAGCCGCGCCGGAATGTAGCATAGGAACGCTCGGACAGATACATGCTCTTGTCCTTCTGCTCCTTTTCTGTCCGCTTCTCGCCTTTCAGCGTCAACACGTCGCCGGAGAGTTCGACCTCGATCTCTTTGCCGGTCATGCCCGGCAACTCGGCGGTCATTACGTAGGCTGCATCGCTTTCGGTGATGTCGACGACCGGCGTTCGGAGAGACCGCCACGCATCGGGCGTGTTGGCAGCAGTCGGAGAGGTCTGCTTCAGGTCAACAGGTGCGTTTGCCATTGTTTGTCTCCCGCCTTGCGCACGCCCTGGTGTTTACTCCTTGTTAACTTCGGGATCATTGACGCAGATCAAAGTTGGGACCGAAACGTTTCAGCCATCCGGCCCGCCGAGAGGGGGGCGGCGATCCGGTCGATCCGGGCCGGCGCTTCGCATGATTTCGCTGAAGCCGAACAGCAGCATCAGGACCCCCGACACGACTTCCATGCCGGTCAATGCCCGTACCAGCAACGAGGCCGGAGCGATGTCGCCGAAGCCAAGCGTCGTGATCGTGGCGACGCTGTAATACATCGCGTCGATGAAGCCGATCCTGGCCGGGACGGAATGCAGGGTGAACTGAGGTTCCGGCGTGGTCATATCGGCGATGCGGTAAAGGCAGCCGAACACGACGACGAGCAGGGCGTAGAAGGTCAGGAACGCGATCAACGGCCGGATCAGGCGATCAAGCCTGGCCGCGACACCTTCGAACACCATGGCGACGTCGATCATCACGAGCACCACGTCGCGCACCGAAGCGATGACGAACAGCGCGATCACCCCCATCGCGGCGATGAGCGCGAGCCCTTGCTGGTCGCTGTTGAGCTCGAGCCGCGGCAGCGCGAATGAACTGGCGCCGACGGCAAGGGCTCCGGCGAACCAGACGGTGACGCGCGGCAGCCGCTCGAGCTCGCGGATGCGGCGTGCGTGAATGATTGAATAGACCTGCCTGCGGCGCCAGAAGCAGCCGGCGAGGAAACCGAGCACGGGCAAGGCGATCGCCACAAAGGCAAGCGGTCGCGGTGCGAGGGGAAAGTTGGCCTGGCGGAAGAACTCGAACACGCAGGCGTAGATGGCGAGGAAATTCGCGACGGTCATGCCGAAATGGGCGCCGCCGGCGAACAGCAGGTAGAAGAACCCGAAGCCCACGCCGCAGGTAACCAGCGATGAGACGGTGGTTGGGCCGTCGGCGCCGATGGCAAACGCGACCAGGGCGACCAATGCCACCGTGAAGACGGTTGAGCGCAGCCAATGCACATCGAGCGCGATCCAGGGCCGGTGGCGTGTCCGGTTGCGAACGCGTGTGGGAGGCAGTGTCACGGGAGTGCGGCGATCCCGGTGATCTCGACCTTCCAGCGCGGATCGACCAGCTTCGCTTCCACCGTGGCGCGCGCCGGCGGGTTTGCGTTGTCCAGCCATGCGTCCCAGGCGCGGTTCATGGCCGCGACGTCGGCGATGTCCGCAAGGAACACCTGGCACGACAGAAGGCGCGACTTGTCGGTGCCGGCCTCGGCCAGCAGGGCGTCGATCTGGCGGAGGATGTCGGCGGTCTGGCCCTCGGCATCGAGCGACGTATCGTCTGCCACCTGGCCGGCGAGGTAGACGGTGTTCCCGTGGACAACGGCGCCGGACAGTCGGCGTTCGGGTTGCAGGCGACGGATCGGCATGGGCGTGCCTCCTGTGGTGGTCGGACGTTGTGGGACCGGAGCGGCGCTGCGGCATCCTAGCGGATGTTGCTGTCGGGATGGTTATTAAACCCCCAATTCCAGACCTTGGGGCGGCGTCATAGAATGGCCGCGAGCGCATCCTGTCGAGGAGGAGTGCATGGTGGACGCGATCGATCTCAAGGCCGAGTTCGGCAAGCTGGCGATGCTGCGGAACCGCACGCCGGCCTCGACGGAGGCGGAACGGGAGGGGGCCTTTGCGCGAGTTGCACCATACCGTGACGGAGCAATCTTCACTGCCAAGTTCACCGGCACCTCCGCGTGGGAGCGGCATACCGCCGGTGACGAAATCGTGCAGATCATCGAGGGGGCGACGAGGCTGAACCTGATCACCGAGGAAGGGAGGCAGACGCTGTCGCTCTCGGCTGGCATGATGGCGATCGTGCCGCGCAATGCGTGGCACCAGTTCGTGGCGCCTGAGGGGGTGTGCGTGCTGACGGCAACGCCGCAGCCTACCGAGCATGTGCGACTCGATGTCGAGGATCCGAGGACCGTTGGGTGACCGGCGCGGATAAGTAAGCCGGACCCTGCGTTTGCCCCAGGTACTGCCAGATCCGGACGCCGAGGCGCGCCGTGTTCTCCGCCGTCATCGGCTGTTCGCCACATCGCTGCTTGTGCTGATGGCCGTGCTCACGCTGGCCAGCTACGCGCTGCCCGAGTCGGGGGCGGCGGATCTGCTGCAGGCGGCGGCCAAGGCGGGGTTTGTCGGCGGCATTGCCGACTGGTTCGCGGTGACGGCGCTGTTCCGCCACCCGCTCGGGCTGCCGATCCCGCATACCGCCATCATCCCGCAGCAGAAGGAGCGATTGGGTGCCGCGCTGGGGCGGTTTGTCGCGACGCATGTGTTCACCGCCGACGAGGTCTCGGGCGTTCTGGCGCGGCTTGACCTTCCGGGCATCCTGCATCGGTTCCTGGCGGAACCGGCGTCTGCCCATCCGGCTGCCGTGGCGCTGGGGGCGTCGCTGCCCCGCATCCTTGCGTCGGTGGAGGATGGGCGGGCACGGCGGCTGGTTGCGCGGATCGTGCCGCGCATCCTTGGCGGGCCAGGAGCCGGACGGGTGGTGGCGCGGGCGCTGCATGGCCTTGTCGAGGGGGGCCGCCACCAGGAGGTGTTCGGCTTCATCCTGACCCAGCTTCGCGATCTGCTGGCTGCCAAGGAGGAGGGGCTGCGCACGGTCATCGAGGAGCGGGTACGCGAGCAGGGAGGGCGCCTGGTCGGCTGGGCGCTGGGTGCCTCGATCGCGCGACGCGTGCTCGGCACGGTGAATGCGGAGCTCGACAAAATGAGCCCGGACGGATCCGAATTGCGTGCTGCGTTCGATGAATGGGTGCGCCGGGAGATCGCCAGGCTGGAGGACGATCCCGCGCGTGCCGCGGAACTCGGCGCGACGATCCGGCGCGTGGTTGCACATGAAACGGTTCAGGCGTGGCTGTGGGATATCTGGGCGCGGCTTCGCATCGCCCTGGAGGCTGATGCCGCCAAACCCAACGGACGTACGGTTGCTGTGATAGAGGGGGCGCTGGCGAATCTGGGTGCGATGCTGGAATCCGATCCGGCCGCCCGCGCCAGGGTCTACACAGGCGTAGAGGCGGTGGTTGCGTCCCTGCTGCCGTCGGCCCAGGAGAGGTTGTCGGAATTCATCGCGCAGGTTGTCACCAATTGGGATTCGGCGACGATTGTCGAGCGCCTGGAACTGCGCGTCGGGAAGGACCTGCAATATGTCCGCGTCAACGGCACGCTCGTCGGCTTCCTGGTGGGTGGCTTGCTGTACTGGGCGCTGAAGGCAGCGTTCGGCCATGTCAGTTTCTGACCAGGGGGCTGGTTGGCGTGGTCGGAGTGAGGCACGCTAGACTGCAATCAGCACCAGAGGAGGAAGCCAATGCCGACGAGCTACAAGGAACTGCTTGCGGCGGCGCATGCCGCTGTTCCGGCGATCTCTGCCGCGGATGCCGCAAAACTTGTCGAGACCGCGGGTGCCGTGATCGTCGATGTCCGCGATGGAACCGAGGTGGCCGCGAGCGGCAAGGCCAAGGGGGCGGTGGCGGTGCCGCGTGGCTCGCTGGAATCGCGTGCCGATCCGGACTCGCCCAATCACAATCCAGCATTCCGCAAGGATCGTCCCGTTATCCTGTACTGCGCGGGTGGCGGACGCGCGGCGCTTGCGGGCAAGACGCTGAAGGACATGGGGTTCAGCGACGTGCGCAACCTCGGCGGCTTCAAGGACTGGGTCGCGGGTGGCGGAGCGGTGGAAAAGGCCTGACGCGGCAGGGCACATCGACATGGCCTCCGCCTGATTACATACTGAACGAAACCGTTGCCGGCTTGACCGACGGCACGTAGAGGAAACGGAGGCCAAGACGATGACGCACCGCCGTTATTGGGTGTACTTTCTGCTGTTCCTGTTCAATGTCGTTTGTTACCTGGACCGCATCAATATGTCGGTCGCGGGCAAGTCGGTGGCACAGGAATTCGTGCTGTCGCCGATCGCGCTTGGTTATCTGTTCTCTTCGTTCCTGTGGGCCTACGTCCTCATGATGCTGCCAAGCGGCCATCTGGTGGATCGTCTCGGCGCACATCGGATGGCGGCAATTGGCGCGACTGTGTGGTCGATCGCGCAGATGCTGAGTGGCACCGCGGTAGGCTTTGTCAGCATGCTGGTGACCCGGCTGGGCCTTGGTGCGGGTGAAGCGCCGACATTCCCGGTGAGCTATCGCGCCGTGCGGGACTGGGGACCATACACCGAGCGCGGCCTCGCGGTGGGCTGCATCCAGGCGGGTACATTGCTTGGCCCGGCGCTGAGTGCGCCGCTGGTGGCATGGCTGATCGCCGCGACGTCCTGGCGCGTGTCGTTCTTCGTCACCGGCGCCGTCGGCCTGGTGTGGGTGGTCGTCTGGGTGGCGCTGGTCTCCACGCCGGAAAAGACGAGCTGGATACCGGAACCCGAGCGCCAGCGCATTCTTGCCGAGCGCCATGCGGGTGAGGTGCTGCCTGAGGGTGGTGTCGGTTATCGCGGGTTGCTGCGTTCGCCGTCGATGTGGGGGCTGGCGATCTCGCAGGGCACGGCAGTCTATTCCGTGTATCTCTATCTGAGCTGGCTGCCGAACTACCTGCAAACCGCGCGCGGGCTTTCGATCGTGAATTCCGGATTGTTCACCTCGGTGCCGTTCTTCGTTGGTGCGCTGATCATCGTTGCGGCCAACTGGATTGGCGATCGTTCGCTCACGCAGCAGACCATGCGCGAAGGCGCGCGCCGCACTGTGGTGGTCATTTGCCTGCTGCTTGGGGGGCTGGGTCTGCTGATCCCGTTCGTTGATTCTCTTTGGCTCGTCGTCGTGCTGACGATTTTCCCCGTCAGCTTCGGGAACACCGCCACGGCGACCAATGCGGCGCTGTGCAATGACCTGCTGCGGTCGCGCGCGGATGCCGGCCGTGCCTTTGCGTTCATGGTACTGGGCGGCAACGTGTTCGGGCTGCTGGCGCCGATCGTGACGGGATACATCGTGCAGATCACCGGGAGTTTTTCGTCGGCGTTCATCCTGGCGGGTGTGCTGTCGCTGATCGGCGCTGTCGTTTCCTTCACCCTGACGCGCTACACGCTGGGCGAAGAAACGCCGATGGCCGCAGGGGTGGCGCGCGCGACGGGGTGAGCCGCGCGCGCTGCGTCAGTACGGCTCGCGCACGAAGATAAAGGTGGTGCCGGTGACGATGGGCGCGCTGGCACCGACAAACGACACGTTGACGTCCTTCACCTGACGCGAGCCGGCGCGGCCAGAGGCCTGGAGCGCGCCCTCGATGATGTGCCACAGGCCGTGGATGCGGCCGGTGCCGAGGCTGCCGCCGAACGTGTTCAGCGGCAGTTCGCCATCGAGTTCGATGCGGCCGTCCTGGATGAAGTCGAGCGCCTCGCCCTCCTTGCAGAAGCCGTAGGATTCCAGGCCATAGATCACCGAGGCGGAGAAGCCGTCGTAGATCTGCGCCACGTCCACGTCCTTCGGCGTGAAACCGGAGCGTTCCCAGGTGAGCTTCGCCGAGCTGCTGCCGCCGAGCATGTAGTCGCTGAGACTGCCGATACGGCCGGCCACTTCGAAGTGGAGGCGCTGTCCATACCCGGCGAGATACGCCGGTGTCGGCTTCAGATCGCGCGCGCGGTCGGCCGTGGTGAGAACGATGGCGACGGCGCCCTGCACGGGGATGTCGCAGTCGTAGAGGCAGAACGGGTAGGCGACCATGCGTGAGGCGAAATAGTCCTCACGCGAGAGGGATGTGCCGTAGAAATAGGCGTGCGGGTTGTGCTGCGTGTGCTTACGCTGGGTGACCGCGAGCGTGGCCATCTTGTCGCGGCTCTGGCCGTTGCGTTCCAGCCAGCGTGTATAGGCAACCGCCATGCCCTGGCCCGGGCCGCCGAAGCCGTAGGGCGCGGTGAACTGAGCGGCGCCGCCGGCGTACTGGCCGGGCAGGTTCTGGTAGGTGCCCTTTGGATTGTGCATTGCGCGCCAGACGACGGCGTATTTGCAGACGCCGGCGAGCAGCGCGTTCACCGCCTGCTGCATCGCGCCGCCGATGTTGGTGGTACCGACCTGGATGTGCCAGGTCAGGTTGGGCAATTTCAGCATCGCCATCATGCAGTTGACGGAGACGACGGAGATGCCGTCGACCTCGGCGTGGCCGGTCGCGGGCAGTTCAGGGTAGGTGGCGAGGCCGTCGATGTCGTCCATGCGGAGGCCGGAATCAGCGACCGCCTCCTTGACCGCGATGAGCGCGTGCGCGGCGAGCGGGATGTCGGCGCTGCGCGAGACCTTGGAGTAGCCCACGCCGCTGACGGCGATCTTGCATCGGTTCTCCCACATGAGGACCTCCTTCAGCGGGCCAGGCGGAATTGGGGAAGGGTGATGTCGTCGTTCAGCTTCTCGAACACGACTTCGACGCGGCGGCCGACCTTTGCCTCGGTGTACGGGGATTCGAGCAGGTTGCCGGCGAGCAGGGCGCCGGGCGCGTCGTCGAGCTCGACGATGATGCTGGCGTAGGGCACGGCGGCGGCGAAGCGCTTGTCGCCGGTGTGATACATGATTGTATAGGCGTAGATGGCACCCTGGCCACGCACCGGCTCGAATTTCAGGTCGGTGGAGACGCACTGCACGCAGGTGGCGTAGGGCGGGTGCTGGAAGTGCTTGCAGGTCTGGCAGCGCTGCAGCTCCAGCGCGCCGCGCTTGGCCGCGTCCCAGAACGGCCTGGTGTATTGGTCGGGCACCGGGATCGGGCGGGTCACGTTGTTCCAGTCACTCATTGGCTACCTCTTATCTCGGCGCACAGTTTGGATCATTGTCGCCGCTGTGGCCACCGGCGCACAGGCGCATGGCGTGACGCGCTTCGCCAAATCGCGCAAGCTCATGATTGGAGGTACACGCCAATGGACGCGATTGCCGAGGACACGCGCTTGCCGGCTGATATCGATGCGCACCCGCTGGTGCAGGCAGCACTTGCGCTGCGGCCGGAGGTGCGCCGCTATCACGACGAGATCGAGCAGGGGCAGCGCTTTCCGCCCGCCCTGGTGGCGCAGCTGCACGACGCGGGCGTCTATCGCATGATTTTGCCGCGCGCACTCGGCGGATTGCAGGTTGATCCGCTCACGTATACGCGCGTTGTGGAGGTGCTGGCGGAAGGTGCCGGCTCGGTGGGTTGGAACATCGCGAATAACAGCATCGGCCAGCTTGTTTCGCTCGGGCTGCCCGATGCCGGAGTCGAGGAGATCTATCCGAGCGGTCATGCCACCGTGATGGCGGGCACCGCGGTGCAGGGTGGCGGGCAGGCGGTGCCGGTTGAAGGTGGTTACCGCGTCACCGGGCACTGGACGTTCGGCAGCGGATGTCAGGAAGCGACCTGGATGCTGGGGAGCTTCCAGATCCTGGACGATAACGGGCAGCCTCGGCGCCGGGCGGATGGCGGCATGTTCTGGCGTGGGGTGTTCCGGCGCGACGAGGCGGTAGTACTGCCAGGAAGCTGGGATGTGGCCGGGTTGCGAGGGACCGGCAGCTTCGACTGGACGGTGAAGGATGTGTTCCTGCCCGAACGCCGCTCGGTGCCGCATGTCGGCGTGCCCGTGGACAACCAGTGGTCGCGCTGGGCGGGGACCACCTATGCACTGCCAAGCGTGGCGTGGATCGGTCCTCATCACAGCAGCGTTATCACCGGCATTGCCCGTGCCGGGATCGATGCACTGATCGCGCTGGCGGTGGAAAAGACGCCACGCGGTCGAACCGGGATGCTGTGCGAGTATCCACAGGTGCAGGAGTCGATCGGCAAGGCGGATGCGATGCTGAACGCCGGCCGGCTCTACCGCGGCGCGATGCTCACCGACTTGTGGAACACCATCGCGGCAGGCCGTGAGACGACGCTGGAGCAGCGCGCCCGATGCCGGCTTGCGCCGATCTTCGCGGCGGACTGTGCGCGTGACGCGATGGACCTGATGTATCGCTATGGCGGGAGCACGTCTTTCAAGCGGTCGACCCGGCTGGCGGAATGTTGGCGCGACCTGCACGTGGTGGGGCAGACCCAGACGATCGGACCGGAATGGTATCCGATCGGCGGACGGGCGTTGCTGGGGATGGATCCAGGACCGCGCCTGCGGTAGGGCTGGCGCGTCGCCGTCAACTTTGCGTACGCACAATTATTGATGCATTGCCTCGGCGCGCATCTGCTAGACCGAAGCCATGTGTCGGACGGTACATTGGACAAATGGGTGAGACCGCCGGGCTTTCCTGATGGCGGCGGTGCAGTCGGCGCATTGATGCGGGGCAACGACTGGTCGTCCTCGCCTTTGGGTGCGCCAGAAGCCTGGCCACAGTCACTGCGTTCAGTGGTCGGCCTGTTGCTCAACTCAAAATTTCCGATGTTCGTCGCCTGGGGTCCGGAACTCGGATTCCTCTACAATGATGCATACGCCGAAATCCTTGGCGCCAAGCATCCGCGGTCGCTCGGTGCGCGGTTCCACGATATCTGGTCGGAGATCTGGTCCGATATCAGTCCGCTGATCGATGCTGCGATGGCGGGACAGGCAAGCTTCAGTGAAGACCTGCCGCTGGTGATGAACCGCAAGGGCTTCGATGAGCAGACGTGGTTCACATTCTCCTATTCTCCCGTTCGCGATGAGAGCGGCGCTGTCGCGGGCTTGTTCTGTGCGGTTTCCGAGACGACGCAGCGGATACTCGCCGAACGGGCGTTGCGCGAGGGCGAAGGACTGCTGCGTGCCATGAATGAGACTTTGGAGCAGCGTGTTGCCGAGGCGCTCGCGGAGCGGAAGATTTTCGCTGATTTGTTCGAGGGCACGGACGCGTACGTGCAGGTCGCCGATATGGATTATCGCTGGCTCGCCATCAATCGGGCGGCGAGGAATGAGTTTGAGCGGATCTTCGGTGTGCGGCCACGGCTCGGCGACAGCATGCTCGATCTGCTCGCGGGTCAGCCGGAGCATCGGGCCGCCCTGGAGGCGATCTGGAGCCGCGCTCTTGCGGGCGAAGAGTTCACCGAAGTGCGTGAATTCGGTGACGCCACGCGCTCGCGTCGCGCTTACGAGATCAAGTTCAATACGCTGCGTGATCGTGCCGGGCGGCAGATCGGCGCATTCCAGTTCGTCATTGATGTGACGGAACGCGTGACGGCTCAGAAGCGGCTCGCTGAAGCCGAGGAGTTCCTGCATCAATCCCGGAAGATGGAGACGATCGGTCAACTGACCGGCGGTGTGGCGCATGATTTCAATAATCTGCTGACCCCGATTGTCGTGGCACTCGACCAGCTGCGACGACGCCATGATGACAATGAGCGTGATCGCCGGCTGATCGTTGGTGCGCAGCGCGCGGCCGAGCGGGCAGGGACACTCGTGCAGCGGTTGCTGGCATTCTCCCGCCGGCAGCATTTGCAGCCACGCGCGGTGGACATCGGGGGACTGGTCGAAGGCATGGCGGATCTGATGTCGCGATCGTTGGGGGCCGGCATCGAGCTTGTATTTGACATGGCGGACGATCTTATGCCCGCGCAGGTCGACCCGAATCAGCTTGAACTCGCGTTGCTGAACCTCGCGGTCAATGCGCGTGATGCCATGTCGGGCCGGGGGCGATTGACGATCACGGCCAATGCGCACACGGCGGACGGCCACCACCATCTGGCTGCCGGTGCGTATATCCGATTGTCGGTGTCCGACACCGGGACTGGCATGGATGAGGATACGCTGCGGCGCGCGACAGAACCGTTTTTCACGACGAAAGGTATTGGCGAAGGTACGGGTCTCGGGTTGTCGGCAGTCCAGGGCCTCGCGGAACAGTCTGGCGGCGCGTTCCGCCTCGACAGCAAGTTGGGACGTGGCACGACGGCGACCCTGTTGTTGCCGGCGTCGGAACGGGAGGTTGTCGAGGAGATCAGAGAGAGCGAACCTGTCGCCTTGCCTGTGTTTGCCGGCACGAGAGCGGTACTGCTGGTTGATGATGAGGAATTGGTGCGGGCCGGCATAGCCGAGATGCTGAGGGAGGTGGGCTACCAGGTGATGGAAGTTGGCTCAGCCTATCAGGCGCTCGATCTGTTGAACGACGGGCTGAAAGTCGATGTGCTGATCACCGACTACGCCATGCCTGGTATGACCGGTGTCGAACTGGCGCGTGAGGCGCGTTCGCTGAAGCCAACGCTGCTCGTGCTGCTGATCACCGGCTATGCGGCCGTGTCCGACCGCGAAGCTGGTGGCCTGGCACGGCTTGCCAAGCCATTTGGCCAGGCACGTCTCGTCGCTGCTGTTGACGAGCTTTTCAAGGCGCATGATCGCGCTATCCTGGGGCAGTCGCCGCACATGCCTGCCTGAACACGCGGTGACGTTGCGCGCGCCGCGGTCCGCTTGCCGAGGAAAGTCGCACTCTCTACCGTCCGCGCCGGCAAACGGAGGAGTATCACCATGGCCATTCCCAATCGTCCGGAGTACCAGAGCGACCTGTTCAAGAGAGGCCTGGAGGTGCGGCGCGACGTACTCGGCACCGAGTATGTCGATGGCTCGATCAGTCGCGCGGACGACTTCAACGCGGCGTTCCAGCAGATGACCACAGAAGTCGCCTGGGGCATGATCTGGACGCGTCCGGGCTTGCCCAGGAAGACGCGCAGCATGATCAACCTGACGATGCTTGCGGCGCTCAATCGCGGCGCGGAGTTCCGTCTGCATCTGCGCGCGGCGCTGACCAACGGTGTGACGCGCGACGAGATCAAGGAGATCCTGCTGCAGATCGGGGCGTATTGCGGCATTCCCGCCTGCCTCGAGGCGTTCCGGATCGCGACCGAGGTATTCAAGGAAGTCGATAGCGCGAAGGGTGCCGACTGATGGCGGGCAAGCCAACCGTTGGCTTCGTCGGCGTCGGCAACATGGGCTGGCCGATGGCGGCGTGCCTGGTGAATGCCGGGTTCCCCGTGCAGGTGAATGACTCACGGCGAGAGGTCGCGAACAACTTCGTGCAGCAGATCGGCGGCACGGCGCCCGATACGTTGCGGCAGCTTGCGGCGGCGTCGGACGTGGTGATCACCATGCTGCCGACGAGTGCCATCGTGGAGCGCGTGCTGGAGGGCGGCGATGACAATGTAGCCGCCGGCATGAAGCCGGGCACCGTGGTGATCGAGATGAGTTCCGGCGTGCCCACGGTCACGCAGTCGCTTGCCGAACGCATCATGGCGCTTGGCGGGCACATGATCGATGCGCCGGTGTCGGGCGGCGTG
>DATJJM010000219.1:0-14131 GCA_035492535.1 Acetobacteraceae bacterium
GATAGTCTGTTGGATTGCCGGCAGAGTTCCGCCCCAGATCCACCCACCCGCGGCCAGCGCCGGATAGCCAGGTCGTCCGCCTCCGCCAGCGCCATGGCACGGTTGGCAGTTGTCGGCGAAGGCAATCCGTCCCGCCGTATCGGCAGCCGCCAGAAGGTGGGGATCCTGCTGGATTTGCGCAAATGAGTCGGCTTTGATCTTGTCCATAGCACCGGAGCGCTGCCTCATCACCGCCGCCACGTCCTGCTCCACTGCCGTGCGCTGGGAATAGCCCAGCACGCCATGGAAATACCCGGTCACGCCCGGGACCGACGGATACAGCACGAACCATACCAGCGACCAGGCGACCGTCGCATACAACACATAGAGCCACCATTTCGGCAGTGGTGTGTTCAGCTCCTTCAATCCGTCCCACTCATGACCGGTCGTATCTGTGCCGGTGACTGTGTCCTTCTCGATCTTGGTGGGCACGATTTCGCCTCCTCAGCGATCGTCTTCGAGCGGGATCTGTCCGTGCCGCTCGATCTGGGACTTCCGTCCCGGCCAATAGGTGGTGATCAGGATCAGCAGGAAGACAACAAAGACCGGAACGATCCAGTTGTGCTGCAGCCAGGTGATGATACCCATCATGGCTATTGCTGCAGACGTTCGTTGGCCGGATCGGCGAAGTCCACCATCGTGCCGAGCATTTGTAGATAGGCAACCAGCGCATCCATCTCAGTGACCTCGTGCCCGTTGCCAGGCACAACCACCGCCTTCGGGTACCTCTTCAAAAGCGCGCTCGGGTCTCCATTGGGATCAGCCTGTGTCCGCAGATCCGCTGCTGCGCTGGCGATGTCGTCATCGGTATACGGCACGCCGACCGTACGAAGCGTGCGCAGACGCGCCTGGATGTCATCCATCACCAGCGGCGTCTCGGCGAGGAACGCGTAATGCGGCATCAAGGACTCTGGTACAACGTTCTGCGCATTCATCAGATGTGCATAGTGCCAGTCGCTGGAATACTTTCCGCCGACGCGCGCCAGATCGGGCCCGATGCGCTTGGAACCCCACTGGAACGGATGGTCGTACATGCTCTCCGCGGCGAGCGAGAAGTGGCCATAGCGCTCCACCTCGTCCTTCAGCGCGCGGACCTGCTGGCTGTGACACACATAGCAGCCCTCACGCACATAGATGTCGCGCCCGCGCTGCTCCAACGGCGAGTAAGGCCGGACGCCTTTCACGGGCTCCACCGTCGTCTCGATGGTGAACAGCGGCACCACCTCGACAATGCCACCGATGGCCACCGTCACCAGCGTCAGGATCAGCAAGAGAAAGGTGTTCTTCTCGATGAGTTCGTGACGGATGAACATCTGTTATTCTCCCGCCGCGACAGCAGCGAACTGCGGCACGATGCCCCGTTCGGTCGATGGGCTGCGCACTGTCATGATCAGGTTGAACACCATCAACAGCGCGCCGCCCAGGAACAGCAGTCCGCCCAGCAACCGGATTACAAAGTACGGATGCACGGCCACCACGGATTCTGCGAACGAGTATTGCAGGAACCCGAACTGGTCGTAGGCGCGCCACATCAGGCCCTCCATGATGCCGGCGACCCACATCGAGGTAATGTAGAACACGATGCCCAGTGTCGCGATCCAGTAATGCCACGCCACCAACCGCGTGGAGTACAGGCCGCTGCGCTTCCACAGCACTGGCACCAGGTAATAGATCGCGCCGAAGCTGATGAACGCCACCCAGCCGAGCGCACCGGAATGCACGTGCCCGATCGTCCAGTCGGTGTAATGCGACAGCGCGTTCACATCGCGCACCGACATCACCGGTCCCTCGAAGGTGGACATGCCGTAGAACCCCACCGCCGTCACCGAGAAGCGCAGCGACGGATCGGTGCGCAGCTTGTCCCATGCCCCCGAGAGCGTCATCAGGCCGTTGATCATGCCGCCCCAGGACGGCATCCACAGCATGACCGAAAACGCCATGCCCAGCGTCTGCGTCCAGTCAGGCAGCGCGGTCCAGTGCAGGTGATGTGGCCCGGCCCAGATATACAAAAAGATCAGCGACCAGAAATGCACCACCGAAAGCCGGTAGGAATACACTGGGCGGTTCGCGGCCTTCGGGATGAAGTAGTACATCATCCCGAGGAACCCGGCGGTCAGGAAGAAGCCGACTGCATTGTGGCCATACCACCACTGGATCATCGCGTTCTGCACGCCCGAAGCCACCGGATAGCTCTTGGCGGAGAACACCGAGATCGGGATGTCGAGGTTGTTGCCGATATGCAGCACGGCAACCGTCAGGATGAACGCCAGGTAGAACCAGTTCGCGACGTAGATATGCGGTTCCTCGCGCTTCATCAGCGTGCCGATGAAGATGATCGCATAGCAGACCCACACGACGGTCAGCCACAGGTCGATATGCCACTCGGGTTCAGCGTATTCCTGGCTCTGGCTGAACCCCATCGCATAGGACAGCGCTGCCATGACGATGAAGAACTGGTAGCCCCAGAACACGAAATTGGCCAATGCCTCGCCGCCGAACAGCCGCGCGCGGCACGTCCGCTGCACGACATGGAACGACGTGGCGAACAGCGCGCAGCCGCCAAACGCGAAGATCGCCGCCGAAGTATGTACTGGCCGCAGTCGCCCGAAGTTGAGGAATGACAGGCCCAGGTTGAACGACGGCCAGGTGAGTTCGGTCGCGATATAGACGCCCACCAGGAATGCCACCACGCCCCAGAACACCGAGGCGATCAGGAATTTCTTGACGATTGCCTCGTTGTAGTCCGGCGCGAGGCGCGAGATCGCCATGCCGGCGTCAGCCATGCCGGCGGGCCTCCAGCTTGTCGTAATGCCGGCGCAACAGACCGAATTCGAATGCCGTGGCGAAGCCGAACAGCGTCAGACCGAAGACGTACATCTCGTCGTCCATCGCGCCAGAGGCGAGGAACAGGCCGACGATACCGAACACCAGCATCAGCAGGCCAACGATGAAGTCACTTGGCTCGATGTCCATCGAAACGCTCCGGTAGGTGCCGGATGGACAGTGCCCTGCGCGGGTTAACGGTTCATTGATCTGGATCAAGGTCATATCGCCGGATCGGCGCTGGAGTGAGCGCATGCGTGTCCCTCCACTGTAACGAACGATGTCATGCTCGCAGAATTCTGCGGCACGCTGCCGCTGACGAACGGACTGTTCCTGGGCCTGTTTCTGGCCGGAGCAGCCGGCAGCACCATGCACTGCGTGCCGATGTGCGGCGGCTTCGTGCTCGGCCAGGTCGCCGATGGCTTGGCGCGCATGCCCGCCGCGCGACTCTGCGAGTGGCGACGCATCACCAACGGGGCGCTGCTGCCCTACCATCTGGGCCGGCTCACCACCTATGCAGGTCTCGGTGCGCTGGCCGGCTTCGGGGCGGGACGCCTGCCCTGGTTCGGCACCATCTCGGCTGCGCTGCTTCTGCTCGGTGCGACGCTGTTCCTGTTGCACGTGGGGCGTATCCTGCCTGGACTGGAGCGAGCGCCCGCCACCTGGAATCTTTTCGTTACTTGCGTGGCACGACGTGCCGGCGGCGGCTATCCGTTGGGGATCGCGCTGGGCTTCCTGCCGTGCGGTTTCCTCTACGCCGCCCTCGCCACCGCTGCCTCGAGCGGCAACCCCCTGCTCGGCGCTGCGGCCATGCTGGCATTCGGCCTCGGCACCGCGCCCGCGCTGATTGCCGTGGGCATTGCCGGACAGGCGGCCGGTCGCCGCTGGCAACGCGGCATCGCGATCGCGGCACCCACCGTGATGGTGCTGAATGCAACACTGCTGCTTGTTCTGGCGCTGCGAGGCTTCGCAACCAGTCTGTGATGGAGGCTGACATGTTCAAGGATTGGCAGGATCTGGCGACGCAGCTGAGCGGCGATATCCGTGCGTTGCGTGCCGGCGCGCCCGAGGTGGTGAAAGGCTTTTCCGCACTCGCACAGGCCGCGCTGAAGGCGGCTGCGCTGGACACCAAGACCAAGGAGTTGATCGCTCTGGCCATCTCGGTGGCAGCACGCTGCGATGGCTGCATCGCCTTCCATGCGGAAGCCGCCATGAAACAGGGCGCCACTCGAACTGAGGTGCTGGAGACGATGGGAATGGCTGTCTACATGGGGGCCGGACCGAGCGTCATGTACGCAGCCCAGGTGCTGGAAGCCTTCGACCAGTTCAACACGAAAGCGGCGGCGGGGGCGGCGTAGCACCGCTCGCCAATGCCCTGGCGTTTCCGGGCGAATCGCCAGCCGCCCCGCTGTCCGTGTTAGTCTCGAACCGGCAGACGAGGCATCACGTGGCATCACCCGACCGGTTCAGCTGGATCCGCTCACCCTGGCGGCAGGCCACGCTGGCAACGTCTTTTTCCACCTCCGGCATCGGCCTGCACGGTGGCGAGATCGCGCGCGTGACGGTGCATCCGGCGCCGGCCGATGCCGGCCGCGTGGTGCGCCGCGACGGCCAGGACATTCCCGCGCTGTGGACGCATCGCGTGCAGCAATACCTGTGCACCGGCATCCGCAGCGATACCGGCGCGCTCGTCCGCACTGTGGAGCATCTACTGGCCAGCCTTGCCGTCTTCGGGATCGACAATGTGCTGATCGAAATCGATGGCGACGAGCTGCCGATATTCGACGGCAGCGCCGTACCGTGGTGCCATGCGATCCTCAAGGCCGGCGTGTTCGAACAGGATGCCCCGCGCATCCATCTGCAGCTGCGCGAACTGGTCGAAGTGCGCGAACCTGCCGGGTCCTGGCTGCGCATCGAACCGGCCGACACCTTCTCGATCGGCGTCACCTCCGATCCACCCGGCTTCGGTATGCTGACCTGGGACGGCGAGCCCACGCCCTGGACTTTTCTGTGCGACATCGCCCCCTCCCGCAGCCACGGGCCGATCCTGAGCTTCCCATCGAAACTCTTCTTTGGCGCGACGAGGCGGCCGAAGCTGCGCGGCGCCGGCCTCGCCACCGTCGGCCTCACGTTTCGCGGCCGCTACATCAACGGCATGCGGGTGCCCGATGAACCGGTGCGTCACCGCGTGCTCGATCTGGTGGGCGATCTGGCTCTCACCGGCGCGCCCTTGATCGGCCGCGTCACCGGCCATCGGCCACGCCACGACCTGAACAACGCGCTGGTCGCCGCCATCATGCAGCGCCCCCAGGACTGGGAACGCGTCACACTTGAACCCCCGCGACACACGAGCGCACAATCCGCCCAACCATAGGGAGGTACGGCGGATGGCTTCGTCGCTGCCCATCGACCAGATGATCGATCTGAAGCGCGGCATGATCAGCCGCGAGATCTTCGTCTCGCCCGATTTCTACCGCGAGGAACTGGAGAAACTGTTCACCCGCGCCTGGCTGTTCGTTGGCCACGAAAGCCTGATCCCGAAGCCGGGCGACTTCTTCACGTCAAGGATGGGCGAGGAATCGGTCATCCTCTGCCGCGACGCGGCCGGCGCGGTGCATGTGTTCCTCAATTCCTGCCGCCATCGCGGCATGAAGGTCTGCCGCTACGAGCAAGGCAACACCTCGCTGTTCGTCTGCCCTTACCATTCATGGAGCTACACAACCGACGGCAAGCTGCAAGGCGTGCCGCTGTATCGCGCGCTCTACGAAGGCACGCTGAACCGCGAAGACTGGTCGCTGATCGAGGTGCCGAGGCTGGCGCTCTACAAGGGCACGGTCTGGGCGTCGTGGGACCCCGCCGCACCCGACCTCATGGACTATCTCGGCACCGCGGTAGACCACCTGGATCAGGTGCTGGACTGCCGCGACGGACGCCCGGGCGGCTCCGAGGTCATCGGCGTCCACAAATGGGTGTTCCCGTCCAACTGGAAATTCGCCGCCGAAAACTTCCTTGGCGACACCTACCACAACCCGTCACACCGCTCCGTGGACATGATCGGCATTGGTCCCAGCGCGGTGCGCGGCCAGCGGCGTGACAACGAATACAACAAGGGTCAGCACGTCTGGGTGGGCCACCCTGCCGGCCATGGCATGCACAGCGTGCTGATGCCTCCGACGCTGCAGTATGAACCGTCGTATGCACAATACCCGCTGGTGGACGAATACTTCCGCCACTGCTTCGAGGAACGCAAGCGCCGCCTCGGCGACAAGGCGCGGCTGCTGCCATTCACCGGGAACCTGTTCCCCAACACGTCGTACCACGGCCGCCAGCCGCGCGGCCTCTGCGTCTGGCATCCGCATTCCCCGACTGAGACGGAAGGCTGGCGCTTCTTCCTGGTCGATGCGGACGCCCCGGCCGAGGTGAAGGACGTGCTGCGCCGCTTCTACATGCGCTATTCCGGCCCGGCTGGCATGACCGAGCAGGACGATATGGAGAACTGGCTCTACGCCACGGCTGCATCGAAAGGCACCATTGCCCGCCGACATCCGTTCAACTACCAGATGTCGATGGGTGCGTATCGACGCGACGATCCCATCCCGGGCGACGTGTCGCTGCAGATCACCGAGCAGACACCGCGCAACTACTATCGTGTCTACGCGTCGTACCTGAACGGCGATGACTGGGACACGCTGATCGGCCGCACCTCATTGCGCGCCGCGGCCGAATGATGCGGCCACTTGCCTGGTATCAGCTCCGCGAGGAGATCGAGGACTTCCTCTACGCCGAAGCAGACCTGCTGGATCAGCGCCGGTTCAAGGAATGGCTGGAGCTGCTGGCCGAGGACCTGGTGTATTTCATGCCGCTGCGCCGCAACGTGAAGTTCGGACAGCACGCGGAGCGCGAGAACACCAGGCAGGGCGAAGGCATAAGCTGGTTCGACGAGGACAAGTGGACGCTCACCAAGCGCGTGGAGCAGATCCTCACCGGTGTCCACTACGCCGAGGAACCGCTGTCGCGCGTGACGCACATGGTGAGCAATGTGCGCCTGCTGGATGTGCGGCCCTCGGTCGAGGACGCGCAGGAGGTCACCGTGGGCTGCCGATTCCTGGTCTACCAGAACCGCGTCGAGTACGAGAACTTCACCTTCGTCGGCCGCCGCACGGACGAACTGCGGCGGGTCGGCTCGTCGTGGCAGATCGCCAGGCGCGAACTGATCCTGGAGCAGAACGTGCTGATGGCCAAGAACCTGAGCATCCTCTTCTAGCCATGAGCCCCTCCATCAGAGGCTACTGAATGATCGAGCTCTCCTCCATTGCCGTCGGAAACAAACTCCGCCTGGTTGGCAACATCACGGCCGAGGTACTGGAACTGATCAATGACGAATGGGCCAAAGTCCGCCTGATTGAGGTCCCTAACGGCGAACCGGGCGCCGAGGAACTGTGCCACGCCACCGACGTGATCGAGGTCGTGCGCTGATGCTGCGCATCGGCTTCCTGCCAAGCGACTTCAACCCGATGGTGCTGATGCTCGGCGAGGCCGAGGACCTCCACCGCCTTGCTGCCATGCTCCGCCGCTTCGCGCACCAACCTGCCGACGCGCCGCTGGACGCATCCTGCATCTGCCTCACCGCGTCCGATGGCCCCCTCGGCATCCATCAGGCGGGCACTCCAGGCGCCTTCCTCTGGCGCCTCGACTCAGCCCATGCACAGGGCTTTGCCGATCAGATCGATTCGCTGGCACAGCCCGAGCGGCTTGCCGGTTCCGAAGTCCTCGCATGCACAACCGGCGAAGAAATACCCGTCAAAGTCTCGCGTGGCGAATACACCAACGATTTCCTTCTGGCCGGTTGATAATCGTTGCGTCGCTTCCGCGCGTTTCGATAGGATCGCCACGAAGGGTCCGGACATAATCACCCACGTTCAGGGAGAGAGTCCGATGCAAGCCACATCAGCCGCAGCAACAAAGGACGGTCTGCGCGTCGTCATCTATCCGGGCGGCACCAAGATCCTGCTCGCCATGTCGCTCGACGATGACAAGGTGGAGAACCTCGCCGGCTTTGCCATCTGGCGGACCGCCGCCGGCAAGGAAATAGCGCTTGCTAACAGGCTCACCTTCACCGCCGGCGTGTCGAAACAATCCACGGCGCCGAAGTGGACACCGTCTAGCCAGGCACCCTTCCAGAAATTCCGCTGGGTGGACGTGCCACCGGATGGCTTCTCCGCCCCCCTCAGCTATCGGATCAAGGCGCTGTATTTCACCGGCCACGGCACGGCGATGCGCGACGGCCCGGAAGTGTCGCTCGCTGTTTCTCCGGCCGCACAGCGGCACTCCAAATTCCAACCCGCCTTCACCCGCGGCTACATCGCCTCGCAGGCCTACGCCGACAGGTTTCACAACAAGGACATCCGCCCGTCCGGTCCGCACACGCCGACCTTCAGCACGCAGCCATTTCAGGCACAGTACAAATGGCTTGGCGCCGACGCGCGTCAGAGGCTGCTGGACTTCATTGCCGACTGCAAGAACGACTCAACGGCACAGGTCAACGTATTCGCCTACGATCTGGATGAACCGGACATCGTCAAGGCGATCTGCGACTTCGGTAAGCAGAAGCGGCTGAAAGCAATCCTCGACAACGCACCCTTGCACACCAAGCCGGACAAGCAGGGCAAGCCGCCCCCTGAAGTTGCAGCCGCGAAGCTGATCATCGCTGCTGCCGGCACCGCCAACGTGAAACAGGGAAAATTCGCGCGCTTCCAGCACAACAAGGTATTTATCAAGCGCGATCAAGCGGGCGCGGCACAAAAGGTCCTGTTCGGCTCGATGAATTTCTCCGTGCGCGGCGTCTACGTCCAGGCGAACAACGTCATCGTGGTCGACGACCCAAAAACGGCCGGCATGTTCGCCCAGGCGTTCGATGAGGCCTTCAAGGACGACGTGAAGGCCCCGCCATTCCGCAGCAGCGCGCTCGCAAAGGGCTACATGGTGGGCTCCCCAACAAACACGGCCGAGTTGCCGAAATTCTCGCTGGCACTGTCACCGCACGCGGATCCGTCGATCTCGCTCGGACCGATGTCGCAGCGCATCCGCGCCGCGACCAGTTCTGTGCTCTTCGCGGTGATGGAGCCAAACGGTACGGGCCCAGTGCTGACAACGCTTCAGCAGATCGCCGCAAAGCCGGCGGTATTCTCCTATGGCACGGTGGAAACCGACAAGGGCCTCGCGGTGCAAAGTCCGAACGGCGCCATGGGCGACCTGACCGGCTTTGCTGCACTGACGAAGAATGTGCCACCGCCGTTCAACAAGGAATTCAGCGGCGGCCCCGGCAAGCACATCCACGATAAGTTCGTGGTGGTGGACTTCAATGCCGCGAACCCAACTGTGTTCACCGGATCGTCCAACCTCGCCGCCGGCGGCGAACAGGACAACGGCGACAGCCTGGCGATGATCGAGGACGCCTCGATCGCCACCATGTACGCGCTCGAGGCGGTCGCGATGTTCGACCACTATCACTTCAACAAGAAGGCCAATGCCGCGACGACGGCAAAGCCGCTGACCCTCTGGTCGCCAGGCAAGTCAGGCACGCCGTGGTGGAAGGAGTATTACGACAAGACGAAGATCCAGACGCGCGACCGCTGCCTCTTCGCCAACGTGCCGTTGCCTGCCGGCATGGACGCGACGAAGACGGTGGACTGGTCCGCCGTTGATAGCTCCACACCCGCATCTGGCGCCAAGAAGAAGGCAGCACCGCCGAAAAAGCGCAAGGCCGCTGCCCCAGCGCGGAAGCGTCTGCCGACCCGCCGGAAGGCGGCGGCACCGAGGAAGAAGGCAGCCGCCAAGAAGGCGCCGGCAAACCGGAAGGCGGCTCCAAAGAAGAAGCGCGCGAGGGGCTGATCAGCCCCCCAGCCGGTTCCCCAGCAGCCGCGTCCAGCCATGCGGGTCGGGCGCTGTGCCGTACTGGATGCCCACGATCGTGTCGTACAGCTTCTGTGTCAGCGCGCCGGTCTTGCCGTCGTTGATCACGTAGCGCTCGCCCTTGTAGCCAAGCTCACCCACCGGCGAAATCACCGCCGCGGTGCCGGTCCCCCACATCTCCAGCCGGTTCGCCCTCGCTGCCGCGACCACGTCATCGATGGCGATCTGCCGCTCAGAAACCCGCAAGCCCCAGTCTCGCAGCAGCGTCAGCACAGAATCGCGGGTGATGCCGGCGAGGATGGCGCCGTTGAGTGGCGGCGTGATCACCTCGTCGCCGATCTTCAGCATGATGTTCATCGTGCCGACTTCGTCGAGGTAGCGGTGCTCGGCCCCATCGAGCCACAGAACCTGCGTGTAGCCGGCATTCTGTGCCTCCTCGGCACCGTATAGGCTGGCGGCATAGTTGGCAGCGGTCTTTGCCGCGCCCAGGCCTCCCTGGACAGCCCGAACGTGCGTATCCGAGGCCAGGATGCGGACCGGATTCATACCTTCCTTGTAGTAGGCACCGACCGGCCCGAGGATCACGTAGTACAGGTAACTGCTGGACGGATGCACGCCCAGGAACGTCTCGGTCGCGATCACCGTCGGACGAATATAGAGCGATGTGCCGGGCAACGACGGCACCCAGCGCTGGTCGACCTCCACCAGGGCGCGGATCGATTCCTCCACCATCTCCGGGTCGATTTCCGGAATGCACAGGTAGTGCGCCGAGCGATTCAGCCGCCGTGCGTGATCCGGCAGTCGGAACAACCGCACCCGACCGTCCTGGCCGCGGAACGCCTTCATCCCGTCGAAGATCGCCTGGCCGTAGTGCAGCACGCATGTGGCCGGGTCGAGCGTGAACGGGCCGTAGGGGACAATGCGGGGCGAGTGCCATCCTTTCCCCTCATTATAGTCCAGCAGGAACATGTGGTCGGTGAAGACCTTGCCGAAGGCGAGCGTTTCGTCGGCCGGCGGCTGCTTCGGGGTGGTGGTCTTGGTGATGGCAATCTCGGTCAAGGCAGTTTCTTCCCGGCTGATGTCACTCTGACGCAGGGCATATTACTCCGCTGTGACGTCGCTGTCGCGAGCGAGGTCGTCAGAACGGCCATGCCGGGATGATAGTAAATTGTTTTGACTATCAAAGTTCTTGTCGATATCCAGCCCTCATGCACGACCACATCCCGATGCCCGCACTGCTCCGCCACGCCCGTTTCATTTATGGCGCGGCCATGCGCCAAGCGCTCGCCGAGGCTGGCTACGACGACTTGCCGCGCAATGGCCTCTACATCATCGGTGGCCTGGCACTCGACGTCGTGGACATCCCGCTCGCCAACCTGATCCGCGACCTGAGAATGTCCAAGCAGGCCGCCGGACAACTGGTCGACACGCTGGTGATGCGTGGCTATCTGCAACGCGCTCTCGATCAGTCGGATCGGCGCCGGTTGACTGTGACCCTGACTGAGCGGGGGCGTGCAGCCGCCGCGGTGCAGGCTGCGGCGCGCCAAAGGGTCGATGCCGCGCTGGAGGCCGAAGTTGGGCCAGACAACGTTGCTGCCGCGCGTGGGGTCCTGACAGCGCTGATCGACATGGGAATGCGGCGCGCCGCAGAGAAGGAAGCCGCCGCCTGACACGGCGGCCCAACCTACTGCTTTGCCCGGGTCACGATCTGCGTCGGGTTGACGAACTGCAGCGCAATCAACAGCCAGATCAGCGTGGTGACCATGTATACCACTGCCATCGCGTCGATGGATTGCTGCGACCGCACGCCCGCCGCGAACACCGCATAGTACAGCGCCACCACCAGCGTCTGACTCGTCGGTCCCGACGTCAGGAACGTCAGTTCGAACATCGCGATCGTTCGCACCAGCACCAGCAGCAGCGCCGCCAGGATACCGGGTGTCAGCAATGGCACCAGCACCTGCACGAACAGCCGTCCCATGCCGGCGCCGAACACCCGCGCCGCCGCCTCGATGCGCGGGTCGATCTGCTCCACGAACGGGATCATGATCAGGATGACAAATGGGACCGTCGGCACCAGGTTGGCGAGGATCACACCCCAGATCGTACCCGCCAGATGCGCCTGGTAAAGCACCGTCGCCATCGGGATGCCGTAGGTGATCGGCGGCACCAGCAGGGGCAGCAGGAACAGCAGCATCACCGCCTGCTTGCCGGGAAAATTCCGCCGCGCCATCGCATAGGCTGTCGGCACGCCAATCAGACCGGAGATCAGCACCACGGCGCCCACCACCTCGGCTGTCACCAGCAGGATCTGCGGTAACTGGAACTCCTCCCACGCCATCACATACCACTGCGGCGTGAAGCCGGCCGGCAGCCAGGTGTTGAACCAGTGGGTGCCTAGGGAATCCACCACCACGCTGCCGATCATCGCCAGGAGGTTGAGCACAAAGAACACAACCACCGCCCAAATGGTGAACGACCACAGCTTCTCGCCCAAGCTACGGTGCATGGCGTTCAGCCTTTCCCGGTGCTGACCGGGCCGCGGAACACCAGGGTGCGCGCCCCAAGCAAGGCGGCGATGATCACCATCTGGATCAGCGCCATCAGCATCGCGATCGCCGAAGCCAGCGGGTAGTCGAACTGCTCGAATGCCGCCTGATACGCGACGATGGAGATCACGCGCGTTGGTCCGGCTGGCGCACCCAGCAGAATGGCCGAGGGGAACACGGTAAACGCCTGCACGAACGCAAGGGCCAGCGTGATTGCGAGACCTGGCGCAAGCAGCGGAAGCAGGATGCGGAAGAACCGCTGGCGTGACCTGGCGCCCAGCATCGCGCCAGCCTGCTCGAGCGCGGGGTCGATGCCGGTGACGTAGGACAACGTCAGCAGGAATGTGAAGGGAAAGCCGCTGATCACCAGCGACAACATCACGCCCCAGTAGTTGTGGATCAGCCGCAGCGGTGAATCGGAGATACCGAACTCCAGCAGGATACGGTTCAACCAGCCGCGCGGACCGAGATACGTCAGCAGGCCATCCGCCACCATCACGGTGCCGAGCGTGATCGGGATCACCAGGATTGTCGTCAGCAGCTTCTGGCGCTTCATCAGCCGTACCCGCAGCGCCACCGGAACCGACAGCACCGTGTTCAGCAACGTCGCCGGGATTGCGATCTGCAAGGTCAGCCAGATCGTTTCATACAGGAATGGCTCGGTGAAGAACTTCCGGTAATTGGCCAGCCATCCGCCGCCTTCCTTTGGTTGGAACGACAGGACCAACCCATAGATGAACGGATAGATGAACAGCACGAGCACAAACAATACGCCCGGCAGGACCAGGAGAGTGACGCCATCCAGCCCGCGCTCGCGCAGTCGCCGTCGCAGCGTCAGATGGGTGACGCTCATGCTGGGAACACCAGCACCCGTTCGCGCGGTGCCGACAGGTACACGGTCTCGCCGGGGCTGACACGCTGGCTAGAGCGGAAATACAGGTCTTCGCCATCTCTGCCACGCGCCACGGCATAGAAGTCGCGGCCGTGGTATTCCGCGATCTCCACCAAGGCCGCGATCGGTCCGTCAGCCGTTGGGTGCAGATCGTCCGGGCGAATCGCCACAGTGGCCTGCCCATCCACCGGCGCCATCGCCGTGCCGAGCACGTCCGCACCACCGATCTTGATGGCAACGCCGACGCCACCCGGCACAGTGCGCGCCGGCGACGTCAGCAGATTGCGATACCCCATGAACTCGGCGACCGCGGCGCTGCTGGGACGTACATACAGGTCCTCGGGCGTGCCAATCTGTCGCGGCTGACCGTCGATCATCACCATGATGCGGTCGGCCAGCGACAGCGCCTCTTCCTGGTCGTGCGTCACATAGATGGTGGAGCAGCCGAGCATCGTGTGGATACGACGTATCTCCGCCCGCATCTCCAGCCGCAGCTTGGCGTCCAGGTTGGACAGCGGTTCGTCCATCAGCACCAGCGGCGGTTCCACCACGATGGCGCGCGCGATTGCCACGCGCTGCTGCTGTCCGCCGGACAGCTGGCCGGGCAGCTTCTCCCCCTGCGTCTCCAGCCGCACCAGCGCTAGTGCCTCATTGACCCGGCGTTCGATCTCGTCGCGTGGCCGGCGCTGCGTCGTCAGGCCGAACCCGATGTTGCGCCGTACTGTCATGTGCGGAAACAGCGCATAGTTCTGGAACACCATGCCGAAGCCGCGGTCCTCAGGCCCGATCTCGTCCAGGCGCTTGTCGTCGAGCCAGATGGTACCGTCGGTCGGTTGCAGCAGCCCCGAAATGCAGTTCAACGCAGTGGACTTGCCGCAGCCTGACGGCCCAAGCAGGGCGACGAACTCGCCTCGCC
>DATJJM010000220.1:0-6260 GCA_035492535.1 Acetobacteraceae bacterium
GTGGCCGAGATCATCAAGGTGCGCGAGGAGTGGATGGCTCAGTGGAAGCCGCTGCTGAACTCCAATGAGGCACCGATCAGCCCGTATCGCGTGATCTGGGAACTGATGGCGGGGACCGATCCGAAGAACACCATCATCACGCATGATGCCGGCAGCCCGCGCGATCAGATCTCGCCATTCTGGGTTTCCACCGAGCCGTTGTCGTATATCGGCTGGGGGAAGACGACACAGCTCGGCATGGGCCTCGGGCTCGCGATGGGCGCGAAGCTGGCGAAGCCCGACAAACTCTGCATCAACTTCTGGGGCGATGCGGCGATCGGCTTCACCGGCATGGATTTCGAGACGGCAGTGCGCGAGCGCATCCCCATCCTGTCCTGCCTGATGAACAATTTCTCCATGGCGATCGAGCTGAAGGTGATGCCGGTGAGCACGGAGAAGTACCGTTCCACCGACATCTCCGGCAACTATGCCGACATGGCGAAGGCGTTCGGCGGCTATGGCGAGCGCGTCACGGATCCGGGGCAGATCAAGGCGGCGATCCAGCGCGGCATCGAGCAGACGCAGAAGGGCATGCCGGCGCTGCTCGAGTTCATCACCGCGAAAGAGACGCGGGTTTCCAAGTTCTAGATACGTGTGGCGGCCTGATGCCCGGGGGGCATGGGGCCGCCACTCGTCACGGCGGGCGAAGACCCACCCTCCACGTCTCTTTGCGTGGCAAGAAGAACAAGACGTGGATGCCGACCTTCGTCGGCATGACGATGAAGGAAGGACGTTCGACTACGCCATGGCCAACGTTTCGATCCGCAATGTGCGGAAAGCCTTCGGTTCCACCGAAGTCCTGCACGGCGTCTCGGTGGAAATCGAGGACGGCGAGTTCGTGATCCTTGTTGGCCCGTCAGGCTGTGGCAAATCCACCCTGCTGCGTATGATCGCCGGGCTGGAGAACATCACCGGCGGTGAGATCGCCATCGGCGACCGCGTGGTGAACAACGTCGCGCCGAAGGAACGCGACATCGCCATGGTGTTCCAGAACTATGCGCTGTATCCGCACATGACGGTGCGCGACAACATGGCGTTCTCCCTGTCTCTCGCGAAGGCGCCGAAGGACCTGATCGAGCAGCAGGTTGGGCGTGCCGCGCAGATCCTCGGTTTGACGCAGTACCTCAACCGTTATCCGCGGCAGCTTTCGGGTGGCCAGCGGCAGCGTGTGGCGATGGGCCGCGCGATCGTGCGCGATCCGCAGGTGTTCCTGTTCGACGAACCGCTCTCCAACCTGGATGCCAAGCTGCGCGTGGCCATGCGCGCCGAGATCAAGGAGCTGCATCAGCGGCTGGAGACCACGACTGTCTACGTGACGCACGACCAGATCGAGGCCATGACCATGGCCGACAAGATCGTTGTGATGAACTCCGGCAACGTCGAACAGATTGGTGCACCACTCGAGCTGTATGATCGCCCGGCGAACCTGTTCGTCGCCGGGTTCATCGGCTCGCCAGCGATGAATTTCCTGCAGGGCAAGATCGAGGGCGGGACATTCCGCGCGACCGGTGGTGAGGCTCTCCCGTTGCCAGTTGGCGGCAGCAACTCGGACGGCAAGGCCGCGGTATACGGTGTGCGTCCCGAACACTTCCAGCTGAGCCCAAGTGGCTTGCCTGCCAAAGTGCATGTCATCGAGCCCACCGGGTCCGAGACGCAGGTGGTGGCGGATTTCGCCGGCGCGTCGGTGGTCTGTGCATTCCGCGAGCGCATTTCCGCAAAGCCAGGCGAGACGATACGCATCGCGCCCGATCCAGCGTTGGTGCATCTGTTCGACGCAACAACCGGACAACGCGCCAGCTAGACACTCTCGCGCGGTCGGCAGAATATGATGGCGGAATGGATCCTCAATATCCGGTCGCGAGGGTCCTGAGAGCGGGCGGGTGACCGGCAATGGAGGAAACTATCGAATGACGATTTCGCGGCGTGATTCACTGGCTCTCGGTGCTGCGGCGTTGGGGGCGGCGTCGATCCCGATCATCGGCGCAAAGGCAGCGTTCGATGACGTCCCTACCGCGGACGTGAAGCCGCCGGAATTCAAGATCGAAAAGGGCGCATCGCTGCACATGATCCGCCCGGCGAAATTCATCGATCCGGACGAGGTCTATTGGAAGAAGAACACGGAAGAATTCACCAAGAAGACCGGCGTCGAGGTGAAGGTGGACTTCATAAGCTGGGAAGACCTGCGTCCGCAGCTCGCGGTGGTGGCCAACACCGGGGCCGGCGCCGACATCTTCGTCAGCTTCGGTGCCGATCCGCACATCTATTCCGAGAAGCTGGTGGAGATGACCGATCTTGCCGATTATCTCGGCGCGAAATACGGCGGCTGGTATCCGCTGGCGCTGTTGTATGGTCAGAAGTGGAACACCAAGAACTGGCTCGCGCTTCCCCTGGGGGGCGGCACCGGACCGGTGATGTATCGCAAGACCTGGGTCAACGAGGTCGGCTACACCGAGATTCCTAATGATCTCGAGAAGTTCCTCGACCTTTGCCAGAAGATGCAGAAGAACGGGCATCCGTGGGGCATGTCACTCGGCCACGCGCTGGGCGATGCCAACGGCTATTCCGAATGGCTGTTGTGGTCGCACAACGCCTTCGTGGTGGACGAGAAGGGCAAGGTCGCCTTGGACTCCAAGGAGACGATAGCGGCGCTGAAATACGCAACGGAGCTGCAGAAGACGATGGTCCAGGGCACGCTGACCTGGAACGATGTCGGCAACAACCAGGCCTACCAGTCAGGCGCCATCGGCATGACGTTCAACGGCGTGTCGCTGTACTATTCGATGCTGAAATCGCCTGACCAGAAGGTGCAGGCGATGGCCGCGGACACCTTCACGCAGGACACGCCGTATGGCTTCTCGAAGCAGAAGCCGATGTCGGCCGCGCCCATCAGTGCCATGCTGTTCAAGCACAGCAAGTATCCTAACGCGGCAAAGGAATACATCCGCTTCATGATGGAGAAGGACCAGTACGGCCTGTGGCTGTCGAGCTGCCTCGGCTACTGGTGCCAGCCACTGAAGGCCTATGGCAAGATGAACTTCTGGAGCTCGGATCCGAAGCTGAAGCCATTCGCCACCGCGTTGGATTCACCGTTCTATGATGGCTACAAGGGACCGATCAGCGCAGCATCTGCCGCAGTGATCGCCAACTACACCGTGGTAGACATGTTCGCCTCGGTGGTGTCCGGCAATGCCACGCCCGAGTCAGCGGCAAAGCAGGCGGCGAAGGCAGCCGAACGCTACTACAAGAAGGCCTGACACATCACACTTGGGGCGCTGCCGCAGGCGGTGGTGCCCCGTCGAGGGACGGAGCCAAGATGGGCACAACAACTGCCGATGTCGGCCTGCAGCGGCTGACCTTCACCCGCAAGCCGGATGGCTGGCTGACGCGGCTGTTCGACAACAAGTCGTTCCTCGTCTTCCTGTGCATGCTGCCGACGATCGGCCTGCTGGTGGTGTTCCTGACGTATCCGCTTGGTCTCGGGCTTTGGCTGTCGATGACCGACGCGACGATTGGCCAGCCCGGTGAGTTCATCGGCTTCGACAACTTCGTCGACCTGATGAGCGATCCGATCTTCTGGATGTCGGTCACCAACACGATCTTCTACACAACTGTCGCTACGGCGGGAAAATTCGCGCTGGGGCTGTGGCTGGCGCTACTGCTGAATCACCACATTCCGTTCAAGGCATTCATCCGAGCCATCGTGCTGCTGCCGTGGATCGTGCCAACCGTGCTATCGGCAATCGCCTGGTGGTGGATCTACTCGCCGCAATTCTCCATCATCTCCTACGTCGTGGTGGACGTGCTTCACCTGCGCGACACCTACATCAATTTCCTGGGCACGCCCTGGCCGGCACGCTGGTCGCTGATCGTCGCCAATATCTGGCGTGGCATCCCGTTCGTGGCGATCACGCTGCTGGCAGGGCTGCAGACGATATCGCCCTCGCTGTACGAAGCGGCGCTGCTGGACGGCGCCAGCGGCTGGCAGAAATTCCGCCGCATCACCGTCCCGCTGCTGATGCCGATCCTGGCGGTGGCGCTGACGCTATCGGTGCTGTTCACCTTCTCTGACTTCCAGTTGGTCTACGCGATCACCCGCGGCGGCCCGTTCAACACCACGCACCTGATGGCGACACTGGCGTTCCAGCGCGCGATCCCTGGGGCGCAGCTTGGTGAAGGCGCTGCGATCGCCGTATCGATGATCCCGTTCCTTATCGGCGCAACGCTGCTGTGCTTCTTCGGTGTCGGCCGACGCAAATGGCAGCAAGGGGAAGCGAATGACTGATACGCTGGTTCCGGACTCGCCGGCCGAAATACAGGCTGCCGTCGGCTACGAGCGGCCGGAGACGCTGGCGTGGGATTCGAAGCTGCGCCGCACCGTCACGATCTATATTCCGCTGGCGCTGTTCGTGATCGTGTTGCTGTTCCCGTTCTACTGGATGGCCATCACGTCGATCAAACCAGACGACGAGATGTATGATTACCACCGGTTCAATCCGTTCTGGGTGCACTCGCCGACGCTGCACAATATCGAAGTGCTGCTGTTCCAGACCAACTATCCGCGTTGGCTGATGACCACCATGGGCATCGCTGTCGCCGCGACGTTCCTTTCCGTCGGGTCCAGCGTGCTGGCGGCCTATGCGATCGAACGGCTCAAGTTCAAGGGCGCGCAGCATGTCGGCCTGGCGATCTACCTGGCGTACCTCGTGCCGCCATCCATCCTGTTCATTCCGCTGGCCACGCTGATCTATCAGTTCGGGCTGTTCGACAATCCGGTCGCGCTCATCCTGACCTATCCCACATTCCTGGTTCCGTTCTGCACCTGGCTGCTGATTGGCTACTTCAAGTCGATTCCCTACGAATTGGAGGAATGCGCGCTGATCGATGGCGCGTCGCGGCTGCAGATCCTGCGGCGGATCACGTTGCCGCTGGCGGTGCCCGGTCTGATCTCGGCGGGCATCTTCGCGTTCACGCTGAGCTGGAATGAGTTCATTTACGCGCTGGCATTCATCCAAAGCACCGACAAGAAGACGGTGCCGGTGGCGATCCTGACCGAGCTGGTGACCGGCGACGTGTATCAGTGGGGCGCGCTGATGGCCGGTTCGTTGCTGGGATCGGTGCCGGTAGCGCTGATCTACTCGTTCTTCGTCGAGTACTACGTCTCCTCGATGACTGGCGCTGTGAAGGAATAGCCCGCACAATTCTCTCTCTTGTGGCGGAGCGATGGTGAGTGGTGGGGCGGCCCCACCTCACCCGGCCTCTCCGCCCCCAGGGGCGGAGAGGGGAATTAGGCCATGCCGGCACGCACGGGCGAACAGTTTCTTCGCGGATTGAAAGACGACCGCGAGGTCTGGCTCGGCGGCGAACGCATCACCGATCCCGCGACGCATCCCGCGCTGACGGGTGCCGCGCATTCGATCGCCGCCGTGTTCGATCTCCAGCACGAGCGCGCCGACGTGTGTCTGATGCCGGACCCGGAGACCGGTGAGCGGATCAACGTCAGCCACATGATCCCGCGGTCGCGCGCTGATCTTGAAAGGCGGCACGCGGGGTTGCAGGCGATCGCTGAATATACCGTCGGGCTGATGGGGCGGACGCCCGACTATGTGAACGTCACTTACGCCGGGTTCGCAGGCTGCCATGGCGAGTGGTCTCATAGTGGCAATGACCAGGGCGCGGACAATCTGATCCGTTACCAGAAGCACATGGCGCGTGCGGACCTGTCGCTGACGCACGCGATCATCCATCCGACCACGGATCGCGCACGCGGCGCGGTGCCGCTCGGCGTCGACAATGTATCGCTGCACAAGGTCTGCGATACCGAGCATGGCATCGTGGTACGCGGCGCGCGCGTGCTGGCGACCCTGGCGCCGTTCGCTGATGACGTTGCGGTGTATCCGGCGGCGCCGATGCCGGACGCGAACCCGGCCCACGCGCTCAGCTTCTCCATTCCGATGGCGACGCCGGGGCTGAAGTTCCTGTGCCGTGACAGCGTCTCGGTGCCGGGCACGCTGTTCGACAATCCGTTCTCGAGCCGGTTCGATGAACAGGACGCGTTCGTCATCTTCGACAATGTGGAAATCCCGCGCGACAGGTTGTTCATCGACGGCAATCTGGCGGTCTACAACGGCATCCTGCGGTCGAGCTGGTGGCCGAACATCATGCAGCAGGCGATGATCCGGGCGGAGACCAAGCTGACGTTTGCCTGGGGGATCGCCTCGCGC
>DATJJM010000221.1:0-8561 GCA_035492535.1 Acetobacteraceae bacterium
GTCCTCAGGCGACATATCTTCGCCTTCGACGGGCAGGCTTGCCGCCTCTTCCTCGGCCGTGACGTCCTGCAGGCCGAAGATGTTCTGGTCGGTCGGGATAAGATCGAGCACCTCCTCGTCCGCGGGCTCGGGCTCGGGCGCACGGGACAGGGATTTGACCAAATCCTGTTCAATCTTGCCAAGCTCGATCGTCTCCTCGGCGATCTCGCGCAGCGCGACCACCGGGTTCTTGTCGTTGTCGCGGTCGACGGTCAGCTCCTCGCCGCGGGACAGGTTGCGCGCGCGCTGCGCGGCAAGCAGAACCAGTTCGAAGCGGTTGGGAACCTTTTGAACGCAATCTTCAACGGTGACGCGCGCCATGCGCTCGGCCTCCAGGCATTGGACTTGGGCGAACGCTTGAGATAGGCGAGGTAATACGGCAACGCAAGCTTTCACATGGGTTCTTCTTTTCGAATGCAGCGCAGATTCGGCAGGTTGGTCCTTGTTTTTGGCTGTCTTCTCGCGGGAACCGCCGGCTGCTCGACCCCCGCCCCTCCGGTCACCGCGGCCTTCGACGGCAGCTATATCGGCCAGGACAGTTTGGTCGGTGGCGGAGGCTTCCTCTGCGGCCTGCCGCTGCGGGATCTGATGATCACCGTGCGGAACGGCGAATTCGACTATCCGTTCCAGGTCGCGCCGCCGCGCGATGCCCCGCTGCCGGCGCGGATTGCACCGGACGGGACCGTGGCGGGGCAGATGCAGTACGGGACGACGGGCAATTCCCCCCGGCGCGACTACATCACCGCGTGGGTCATCCTGTCGGGGCGGATCACGGGGACAATCCTGGATGCGACGATCGTCGATCTGCGGTGCGCACGACGATTGGTTGTTCGCCGGAATTAGTCGCGCAACAGGCGGACCCCTTGATCGGGCAGTCGTCGCAGCAACGCCTCCGCCGCGATGCCCTCCACCGGGTGCACCCAGGCCGCCGCCACGTCCAGCAACGGCACCAGCACGAACGCCCGAAGGTGCGCCCGGGGATGTGGCAGCACGGGATCGGGCGTCGTCCGCACCATCTGCCCGCCCTTGCCCATGGCGATGATATCCAGATCCAGCGTCCTTGCTGCGTTGCGCTCACCGCGCACGCGCCCGGCCGCGTGCTCGATCGCCTGCAAGGCAGCCAGCAAAGCCGCCGGTTCTATACATGCCGCACCAGGCTCAACCGACAGCCGCGCCACGGCGTTGACGTAAGGGGGCTGCCCCGACGGCGGCATCGGCTTTGTAACGTACCATTGCGAGACAGCATCCACGCGCAAGCCAGGCAATGCGGCGAGCTGCTCCACGCCCCACCGGCAGGTCTCGAGCGGCGTCGCGTTGTTGCGGCGCGGTAAGTTCGCTCCAATAGCCACGAGGATCATTGGCAATGGTTCCGCCCAGCCAGTTCACAATTCGTCAGGAAACTGCGATGATTTGCTGCCTGACCGTTTGGTTTCCCTGCCTTTTCGCGGTCTGTTCGGATTGTCACTGACTTGCACACTTGCTTCGAGAGGCCCGTCCCATGCATTTCCTGCCAAGTGAAAGAGTTGCCCTGTTCATAGACGGTGCCAACCTTTATTCGGCCTCGCGTAATCTTGGTTTCGACGTGGACTATCGCAACCTGCTGGATTTCTTCCGCAAAAAATCGCATGTCATTCGAGCCTATTACTACTCGGCTGTGCTGGAGACTGACGAATACTCTCCTCTTAAGCCGCTGACCGACTGGCTGGCCTATAACGGCTATACCCTGGTGACCAAGCCCGCCAAGGAATTCACTGATTCATCCGGGCGCCGCCGCGTCAAGGGCAGCATGGACATCGAGGTTGCGGTGGACATGCTGGAACTCGCACCCCGGCTGGATCACGCGATCTTGTTCAGCGGCGACTCAGATTTCCGACGGTTGGTCGAAGCCGTGCAGCGCAAGGGTGTCAAGGTTTCCGTGGTTTCTTCGATCCGCACGACCCCACCCATGGTCGCCGACGAACTGCGTCGCCAGGCCGACCAGTTCGTTGAACTCGCGGAGATCGCGCCCGAGTTCACCCGTCGGCAGACTGAACCACGAACCCGTCCGATCCCGGTGCGCCAAACTCCGGCCGAACCCTTCGTCGATCCGCACGACGCGGCGTGATCGAAGGCGCTCCGGCGCCTGACTGCCCTCTCTGCCCGCGGCTTTGCGAGTACCGGCAGGCGAACCGCGCCGCCCATCCCGATTGGTTCAATGGTCCCGTCGCCAGCTTCGGCGGCCTCGATGCACCTCTGCTGATCGTTGGCCTTGCTCCCGGTGTGCGCGGGGCAAACCGCACAGGCCGCCCCTTCACCGGGGATTTTGCCGGCGACCTGCTCTATCGAACCCTGCTGCATTTCGGCCTCGCGCACGGTCAGTATCGCGCCGATCCGCACGACGGCCTGAAGCTGGTGAATTGCCGCGTCACCAACGCGGTGCGTTGTGTGCCGCCGGCCAATCTGCCGACACCGTTGGAAATCACCAACTGCAATCAATTCCTGACGGCTGAGATCGCCGCGATGCCAAATCTGCGCGGCGTGCTGGCACTCGGCGGCACGGCGCATAATGCTGTCGTGCGCGCGCACGGCCTGCGGCCGGCTCGCGTCGCCTTCAGGCATGGGGCGCTCCACACGCTGCCCGCTGAACGCGTGCTTGCCGACAGCTATCACGTGTCGCGTCTCAACACGAACACCGGCCGGCTCACCGAGGCGATGTTCCACGACGTCGTCCGTGCCCTGCTGGACCACATCAGCTGACCGACGTCGCCGGATGGCGACCGACAACTGCCCGCGGAGCGTATGCATGAACGTCTACGCGCAGACGCTGCTCGATGCCGCCTATGCCGCCTTCCGGGAGCGGCGCTATGCCGAGGCTTTCGCGGTCCTCGGCTTCGTCGCCGGTTCCGGCTGGCGCGACGCGCTGACCTTCCGCTTCCTGGCTCACCTCGAAGATCTGCGCGGCGATACCAGGGCATCGGTTGGCTGGCTGTCTGCCGCGATTGCGATTGATCCGGCCAACGCCACCGCGCACAGCCACCACGCCGATGCGCTGTACAAACTGGACCGCCTGGGCGAGGCCGAGACAGCCTATCGCCAGGCCATTGCGCTCGATCCCAACCTGACCGAAGCGCATGGCGGCCTGGTTCATGTTCTGCATCTGCTGATCCGCGACGACGAAGCATTGGCCTGGGCGGAAATATCGCTTCGCGGTGCCCAGGATCCGGCGCATGCGCATCGCATCCTGGGCAGCGCACTGGTGATGCTCAACCGGCACGCGGAAGCGATCGAACAGTTCCGTGCCGCGCAGCATGTCAATCCGAACGATGCGACCGCGCGCAACCACGAAGGCATGGCGCTGTTGTCGCTCGGCCAGTTCGACGAAGGCTGGGAGCGCTACGACGCACGCCGCAGTGCAAGTTCGATCCACACGACGTACCGGAAGCTGCCGCAGCCGCTGTGGCAGGGCGATGCCGACATCGATGGCCAGACGATCCTGGTGCACGCCGAACAGGGCCTCGGCGATACCATCCAGTTCCTGCGCTATGTGCCATTGGTGGCGGGGCGCGGAGCGACGGTGTGGCTGGAAGTGCCACGCCCGCTACGGCGCCTGGCTGCCTCCATCGAGGGCGTGGCCGGCGTCATCGTTCCCGGCGACCCGCTGCCAGAGTGCGCCCTGCAATGTCCGATGTTGAATCTGCCCATGGCATTCGGCACCGGCGCCGACAATATTCCCGCGCAGGTCCCGTATATACACACCGATCGGCAGTCGCTCGCGGCCTGGCGGCATCGCCTAGGCCCCGCAGAGCGCCGCAGGATCGGCATCGCCTGGTCCGGCAATCCTTCGCTTCCGGAGAACCGCCTGCGCTCGATCCCTCTCGCCGCGCTGCAGGATCTGCTGCAACGCGAAGACTGCGAGTTCCATATCGTGCAGACCGGCCATACTGACGCCGGCGGCATGCATGATCACAGCGCGGCGTTGTCCGACTTCGCCGACACGGCGGCGTTGATGACCCAGCTGGACCTCATCATCTCGGTCGATTCTGCCCCCGCGCATCTCGCCGGCGCGCTTGGACGGCCGACATGGCTGCTGCTGCAATTCAGTGCGGACTGGCGTTGGTTGCGTGGCCGTGCCGACAGTCCGTGGTATCCGACAATGCGGCTGTTTCGTCAGCCGCGCCCTGGCGATTGGGACAGCGTCGTGGCCGAGGTCAGTCGCGCGCTCGACGGCTTGGGGGGGACGAACTCGTCTGAACCCCGATAGCCAAAGACCAAGGTCCGGAAGGCGTCTATCAAGCGCCTTCAGAGTATTACACGAGTAACGCTGGCTGCCCCGGCCGGCAGCTATTCCCGCCGCACAATATTTCCGTCAGTCGGCTGCCAGGGACAATGTCTGCCCGTCCGGTATCCTCGCGACGACGGCGGTGAGCCTGGTGCGGACACCGCGCACAAGTCCAGGCGACCAGCTGACCGCTCCGCTGGAAACAGCTTTTTCGAGCTCTCTGATGAGAAAGAGGAGGTTCGCTTCCGGAGGACGGATTTCAAAAAGCTCGGCCGAATCCTTGCGTGCGGGTGGCAATGGCGATCCTCCGTCGATTCGGCCAGCGCGACCGGCCGACCTCACAGTCCCGTGATATATCGGTGCCCGACTTGTGTCAAATCTTTCGGCAAAGAACTGAGGCCAACGGCAACATGCGTTCCTTTGATTGAGGAAACTGCGAATCGCCGCATCAGCCGTCAGCTATAACGTTCTTCAGTCCAGGGATCGCCATTATTGTGGTAGCCGCGCCGCTCCCAGAACCCGGGATGGTCGCTGATGGTGAACTGGATGCGCCGCAGCCACTTCGCCGACTTCCAGAAATACAGCCGGGGCAGCAGCATCCGCACCGGGCCGCCATGCGCGCGGCTCAGCTTCTTGCCTTCCCATTCGTGCACCAGGAACACGTCCGGCTGATCGAACTGATCCAGCCGGATATTGGTCGAATAGCCATCGAAGCTGTGCAGCACGACGTGCCGTGCCTCCGGCTTCGGTTGCACGATGCGCAGCAGGTCCTGCGCTGCCACGCCCTTCCAGTGGTTGTCGTAGCGCGACCACGCGGTGACGCAGTGGATGTCCGACGTGCTCTCGGTCATAGGCAGCGCCATGAACTCGTCGAGCGACAGGCTCAGCTTGTTCTCCACCGCCCCATCGACATCCAGCCGGAACTTCTGAGGCGTCACATCCGGTTCCGCACCCAGGTCCAGCACCGGCCAGTCGCGTGTCAGCCGCTGCCCGGGTGGCAGCCGGTCGCGCACGGGATCGCCGACCGTTCCCGTCAGCAGTCGCCCCTCGCGCGCCCATTTCTGCTTCGCCTCGATCAGCTTGTCGTTGCTCATTCAGTTGCACCCCATCGCCTGGGGCGGGCGATCCGGGTGCGCCGCCGGGGCCGTATGTTCACATCGCTTCACCCCCGGCGCTGCCAGCTTCAGCACACGCTTGCTTCCCGCGTAGTGGCACCACACGAAGAACTGCCAGTCCGGCCCCTCGTGATTCATCTCCCACACCGAGTGCAGCACCCCGTTCCGCGTAGTCTGCGCGTCCGGCGCCAACGTCGGAGGAGACTGCTCGTCGATCTTCTCCCCCTGCTTCGCCGACAGCACCTGGACGCCCTCCAGCACGCCCGCCGACGCGCCCCATTCCGCCGGCGCATGTGCCGGGCATTGCAGCCCGTTCGCCCAGGCCGGCCCCGCCAGTGTCAGCGCGATTGATGCCAGCCAGCGCATCCTCACCCTCGCGCGCGCATCAGCCGCGCCTTGTCGCGCTGCCAGTCCCGCGCGGCGATCGCGTGCCGCTTGTCCTGCTTCTTCCTGCCCTCGCCGAGGCCCAGCAGTACCTTGGCCCGGCCCCGCTCGTTGAAATGGATCTGCAGCGGCACCAGCGAGACGCCCTCGCGTGCCACCGCCCCGGCCAGTGAGCGGATCTGCTTGCGCTTCAGCAGCAGCTTGCGCGGCGCTCGCGGCTCGAACCGCGACAGCACGCCGCCCTGGTATTCCGGGATATAGGCGTTGAACAGCCACAGCTCGCCGTCGCGCTCGCCGGCCCAGGCCTCGGACAGTGTCGCGCGACCGTGGCGCAGCGACTTCACCTCCGGGCCCTTCAGCACGAGGCCGGCCTCCACCGTGTCCTTGATCGAGTAGTCAAAACGGGCCTTGCGGTTCTGTGCCGCGATGCCGTGCGAGATCAGGCCCTTCTTCGTCTTTGCTTCAGCCATTCCCCCAATATAACCACCCGCGTCCCTTGCGGGAGGGGGCAGGGGTCAGTTCAGCAGCCCCACATCGGTCATCGCCGTGCGGACCTTGGCGCGGGTCGCTTCCATCAGCGGCGCCAGAGGCAGCCGGCAGTGCTCCGCGGTCTTTCCCAGCAGCGAGGCCGCGAACTTCACCGGCGCCGGGCTGGTCTCGGTAAACAGCGCGTCGTGCAGCGGCACCAGGCGGTTCTGGATGGCCATCGCCTCGCTGAACCGTCCTTCTGCCCAGGCATCCTGCATCGCCGCGCACAGCCGCGGCGCGACATTCGCCGTGACGCTGATGCAGCCGACGCCACCGGCGGCGTTGAACGAGAGCGCCGTATGGTCTTCGCCGGAGAGCTGGCAGAAATCCTCGCCGCAGGCGCGACGCGTGTGCAGCGGGCGGGTCAGGTTCGCCGTCGCGTCCTTCACGCCGATGATGTTCCGGTGCTTCGCCAGCCGGGCCATCGTATCGACGCTCATATCCACAACCGAGCGCGGCGGGATGTTGTAGATGATCATCGGAATGTCGACCGCGTCGGCAATCGCCTTGAAGTGCAGGTACATGCCTTCCTGGGTCGGCTTGTTGTAATAGGGCGTCACCACCAGGGTCGCGTCCGCGCCGGCCTCCTTGGCATGGCGGGCGAGGTCGATGGCCTCCTCGGTGGAATTGCTGCCGGCGCCGGCGATGACCGGCACGCGCCCCTTCGCCACCCCGATCGCAATCTCGACCACCCGCTTGTGCTCGTCATGCGAGAGCGTCGGGCTCTCGCCCGTGGTGCCGACGGGGACCACGGCATCGGTGCCTTCCTTGATCTGCCAGTCCACGAACTCGGCATAGGCCTTCTCGTCGACCGACCCATCCGAACGCATGGGGGTAATCAGAGCGACGAGCGATCCCTTGAACATGGTTTCTCTCCCTGGAGTGGCCCGCGGTGCGAAACCGGCAGGCTAGGCGCGAGGGTCCCGGGTCGCAAGGGCGGGCAGTCGCGGGCGCCGGGGCGGTTCTACCAATGGGTAGCGCAACCGACCGCACAGGCGCACAATCCGGCGGCGTACTGCCCAACGTCCAGGAAAAATGTCCGATACCACCCGCGTTCCCTATCGCGGCCTGATCACCGCCTCTGCGATGCTGGCGATGTTCATGCAGACGCTGGACTCCACCATCGCCAACGTCGCGCTGCCCTACATGCAGGGCAGCATGTCGGCGTCCTACGACGAGATCACCTGGGTACTGACCTCCTACGTGATCGCTGCCGCCATCATGACCGCACCGGTCGGCTGGATGGCCATCCGCTTCGGGCGGAAGCGGCTGTTCATGGCCTGCATCATCGGCTTCACCGCCGCCTCCATGCTGTGCGGCGCGGCGCAGTCGCTCGAGCAACTGGTCGGCTTCCGCCTGCTCCAAGGCATGTTCGGCGCCGCACTGGCGCCGCTGAGCCAGGCGACGATGCTCGACATCTACCCGTTCTCGCGCCGCGCCCAGGCGATGGCGATCTTCTCGATGGGCGTGACGATGGGGCCGATGGTGGGGCCGACGCTGGGCGGTTACCTGACCGACCTCTACTCCTGGCGCTGGGTGTTCTACGTCAACCTGCCGTTCGGCATCCTGGCCCTGGTGGGCATCGCGCTGTTTATGAACGAGACGCCGGCGCGGCCACAGCTCCGCTTCTCCTGGTACGGCTTCGCCATGCTGGGGCTCGCGGCGGGCGCGCTGCAGATGATGCTGGACCGCGGGCAGGAGCTGGACTGGTTCTCCTCACGCGAGATCACCATCGAGGCGGTGCTGGCGGGCCTGTGCTTCTACCTGTTCGTGGTCCACATGTTCACCGCGGAGAAGCCGTTCCTGCCGCCCGGCCTGTTCAAGGACCGCAACTTCTGCTCCGCCATCATCATGATCTTCTGCGTCTCGTCCCTGATGCTGTCGACGTCGGCGCTGCTGGCGCCCTACCTGCAGAACCTCGCCGGCTACCCGGTCTACACCGCCGGCTGGGTGATGGCGCCGCGTGGCATCGGCATCATCATCTCGATGTTCCTCGCCGCGCGTCTCGGCATGCGGGTGGATCAACGCAAGATCATGGCGTTCGGGCTCATCGGCCTGGGCTGGGTGCTCTACACCATGAGCAACTGGACCCCCGACGTGACCGCCGCCGAGATGGGCATCACCATGGTGATGCAGGGCTTCACCGTCGGGCTGGTGTTCAATCCGATGACGGTGATGGCCTACACCACGCTGGCCCCGTCCTTGCGCGGCGAGGCGACCTCGATGCAGTCGCTGGC